>NZ_JBFECU010000005.1:0-209224 GCF_041379855.1 Microbacterium sp. BWT-B31 | reverse complement strand
ACCTTGAAGGTGCTCCTCGAACTCGGTGAACTGGTCTCTAAGCAATTCCAATTCTCCCAGATCAGGAGCACTTTCCATCTTTACAACACGACCCGCAAGCCACTCAACGGCGAAAGCCCGAGGTTAGTCGGCTCTTCGCGGACGCCCTCAACGCGGCGAGAAACGCCCTCGAGCACTGTCTCTTCGCCGAAGTGGGGCATCGCCTCGACCGCCCGCTCTCCGGGCAAGAGTCGAAGGCGCTCGAAGTGCCCGCGCTCACTAGGCTCGAAGACTTCGAGACGTGGGCGAAGCATAAGCACCGGGCGTCGACCGGCCTCTTCGCGCCGGGCGACGACCTATACGAGCGCCTGTTACGCCTCCAGCCGCTTCAGCGAAAGGACAGCGACGCCCACCCGCTTCGAGTCCTGACAGCACACACGAATTACGCCAAGCATCGCGAGCCCTCACTCTCAGTCACGCGCGTGGCGCAGGTGACGCGCGACTCTGACTTGACCCGAAAGCCGATGGACTCGCTCGAGATCATGAAGGTGGGGAAAGTACTGGCGTCGGTCCCGCTCGGGACTCGTGAGCTCTTCTCGATTTGGCCCGAGGTGGCCGTACAGCGTCCGCACACGGGGCAGTGGCTGACGCTGATGAAGGACGTCGGTGAGATCGTCGACTGGGTGCGCACCATCGCGCTGCCTATCCTCATCATGGGACGTACGGACCTGCCGCGCATCCCTCCTCAACTCAACATCGATGTCGCCTACGACAGCACCGACGCTGCGTGGAGGGCCGCCGGCGAGATACCCGCCGCCAAGGTCATGCAGAACGCCATCGGCGCGGCGGGGTTACGCGTGAGCATGCTCGACATGCTCGTCCTCACTTATGGAGAGGGGTCACGGGACGCATTCCGCAGGTGGTTCGTTGCGATGGACGACGCGACCGTGATGGCGCGTGTCTGGCCCGTGCTCGACGCAGCGACCCGGCAGAACCACGGCAGGTACGCGCTCGCCATCGCCGAGTGGGCAGAGGAAGCCGGGGTCGACACCTCAGACGTCGGCTGACCAGCCGCACGTATACCGGTCCTCCTGCGCGCCGCGACCGTTGTGGACGTCGATGATCGGGCCTCGGTGACGTCGCGTCACGGAATCGGTGCGGACCGCCCGGATGTCCCGCTCGATGAATGGCCCGGAGACGGCGTCAAACGAGCGCAGAACAGGATCGTCGACCGTTCGGATCCGAAGGGCAACCACCGCCAGCGCAGTGCGAAGTCTCGCTCGCAACCTTCGATGTGCCGACCTCGCGCCGAGGTGTCGCTGACGACGCGGACGACCCCATCATCGATGCCAGTGCGTGCGTCAACGGTCGAGACCGAGGGACAGCCTCCCTCGGTCTCCTTTACGCAAACTTTACGCAGCTGAGCAGTCTGACTGCCTCGGTCGTGAGCGCTGACGCATATCGCTCAAAAGCGCGGCATGGAATCCTCCCAGGTCGCGCCGGGAACCACATCGAATGTCCATGAACACCCATGAACGTCCACGAACCTCAGCGAAAGAGCGGAGACGGAGGGATTTGAACCCTCGGTCCCCTTACGGGGACTCCACCTTAGCAGTGCCAGGGTGCCCGCAATGACTGCATGATTCTGCGGTTGGCTGCACGTGAGGCATGCCGTTCTTCGGGGTGTTCAGCGGTGCCGCTCCCCTGTCGCTCCCCTGGCTCGACCGGCATGAGATGCCGGAACGATCAATCCCAGAGAATCTGGAAGAGGTACTGCGCGAGCGGTTCTGCTCGCGTCCGGTTGAGGTATCACCGGGGCTGTTCGTGCGCTGCGGGTCGCGTCGTCGGTCGCAGTGTCCGGCGTGCGCGTCGATCTGGGCTGGCGATTCGGCACGTCTCGGACGAAGCGGTATCGAGGATGCGGACGGGCATCCTGTCGTCGGCTTTCGTTACGTGTTCCTTACGTTGACGGCGCCGAGCTTCGGGCGTACTCATCATGTGCCGAAGTGGGAGCGCGACGAGGGCAAGCGCTGCGGCTGCGGGGCTGTGCATCGTCGCGATGACGTGGCGTGGCGCGGTCTGCCGCTCAACCTGGACAGCTACGACTACGCCGGGCAGGTGCGTTGGCATCAGTCGCTCGGGCGGTTGTGGAACGCGACGGTAGCGCGGCTGCGTCGTGTCGATCCCGACATGGAGTTCTTCCGGGTCTTCGAGTCTCAGGCGCGGGGCGCGCTCCATGCTCATGCGATTGTGCGCGTCCCGGCTTACTCGCCCGTGACCGCTGCGGAGTTGCTGGACGCTGCTCGGGCTGCGTCAACGGTTCGTGAGGGCGTGATCGACGGTGCTACCGGCGAGGTGCTGATGGAGTCGTACGCATGGGGGCAGAAGGGCTGCGATGCGCGCGAAGTGAAGGCGCGGCATCAGGATGCGGCGGGCGTGCTGCCGGATGAGTCGGGATCGCTGCTGCGTGTGCTCGGGTACACGCTCAAGACGGTGATCAGCTACTCGCTCAAAGACCTTGCGTTTGGCGGGAGCATGGACGACATCACGCCTGAGCGGATTGTGTTCATGCAGCGGCTTACGGCAGCAGGGCGGTGGGAGCGCTGTCCGCGATGCCCGGAGGAAGGCGCGGCGGACTGCAAATCACCGGGGCATCGGCAGCTCGGGTTCTCGGGTCACGTCTTGTCGATGTCGCGACGCCGAACGAAGCGTGTGGAGGTCGCGCCTGGCGTTGTGGAAACCGTCGTATTGCGCGCTGGGTGGTCATTCGCGAACCTGACCCGGCGTCGGCTTCGGGAAGAGCGCCGCGCGTGGATGGATGCGAATTTGCCCGCCGATGTCGGCGGCGGCCTGGATGCCTCGCAGGTGCAGCTCATGGAGTGGCTGAACGAGCGGCGGGCTGCACGGTGGGGTGAACACGCATCGAGTGACTTCGCACGAGCGCCATAATGGCGACGGCCGGAGTGGCGACGGCGGGGGATTTTCCCAGTCGGGCCAGCGTCCCCGTGGCTGTTGCGCGGCGTTCCCGGAGTCGGGCCTGCGCGCTCGGTATCCTTGCGGATAGTCAATGTTGGTCTTCTGCGCGGGCTGACACCGATCCATTCCCCAAGATTTCTGAGGTCCGCCTATGCCGTCCCTACCCCCGCTCACGCTTGAGCTGTTCCACGTTGCGGCATCAGAGTTCGCCGCCGAGTTGCGAACGACACCGTTTCCCACGCTCTACGGTGCGACCGACGGCAAGGCCGTAGGCACAGCAGTTGAAGCGGAGTTCAAAGCGTACCTTCAGGAGCGCTTCGACATAGCCGTGGGCAGTGCCGCCAACGGTCTCGACTTTCCGACGCTGAACACCGACCTCAAAGTCACCTCCCTGGCGAAGCCTCAGTCATCTTGCCCGTACCGGGACGCCACCCAGAAGATCTACGGGCTCGGCTACAACCTGCTCGTTATTGTTTACGTCAAGGAAGACGACGCAGAACAGCGGGCGGCGTTCCTCGACATCAAGCATGTGGTCTACATCGACCAGGCGCGGACCGGCGACTACACATTGACTAGTCAGATCAGGTCGATCGTCGGGCAAATGTCAGATGGCCCGTTCGGGGGTCGGGAATCCGTGATCGAGGACCTCGACGCCCTACTTGAAGACAAGAACATCCCGCTGGATGAGGTGAGTCGACGTGTGCTCGCCGAGCGTTTGGTCGATGACGTGCCAGAACAGGGCGTGCTGACGATCTCCAATGCGCTCCAGTGGAGACTTGCGTATGGTCGGGCGATCTCGACAGCGGTAGCGGGGATCATCGCGCCCGAGGTGGTGGATCTAGGTGCCTAACAACGAGTTCGGCGACTTCCAGACTCCGCTCGCGTTGGCGGAGCAGTGCCTCCGCGTAGTGGGACTCCCGGCTGACGCACGCGTCCTAGAGCCAACGTGCGGGGTCGGCGCTTTCCTCCATGCCTCGGCAGTCTTGCAACCTGGTACAGAGCGGGTCGGTATCGAGACCCAGCCGGAGTACGCCGAACAGGCATCGCAGTGGGCGCATGTATCGGTCGGCAACATCTTCCTGACTGACCTCGCGAAGGATGTTGAGTGGCAGACCAACGGCCCGCTACGAGTCGTGGGCAATCCACCGTGGGTCACTTCCGCGGAACTCAACCGTATGGACTCCAAGAACCTCCCGCCGAAGGAAAACTTCAAGGGCGCAAAGGGCTTCGACGCTCTGCTCGGAGGATCAAACTTCGACGTGTGCGAGTACATCATCTTGAAATGCCTCGGGGACCTACGCAAAGAGCCGCTCCAGCTTGCGATGCTCTGCAAGACACAGGTTGCGCGGAACGTCATCGAGCACGCGGCCGCGGCGAAGCTTCCCATCGCGGCGGCCAGTGTGTATCGCATTGACGCGAAGCGGTGGTTCAATGCCGCAGTCGATGCGTGCCTGTTCGTCGTCACGGCGGACCCGAGCAACACCCCCGATTACACGGTGAACATCTTCGAGGATGTGTTCGCTCCGGACGCCGAGCCCACAAGCCGGTTTGGCGTGGTCGATGGCCGTCTCGTGTCTAACGTCGACGGATACCTCGCCGTTCGAGAGGCCGATGGGGTTTCGTCCCTGGTCTGGCGCTCGGGGCTGAAGCATGACGCCTCCAAGGTATTCGAGCTAGATGCCGCGCCCGCGCCGACGACCGCGCAGGGGGTCACGCTCGACGTTGAGAGCGAGTACGTCTTTCCCCTGCTCAAGTGCACCGACATCTTTCGGGGCAAGCATCGCGCGCTCAGAAAGTGGGTGCTGGTACCCCAGAAGGCCTTTGGCGCAGACACCTCGCACCTCGCGATGGTCGCACCGAAGCTCTGGGACTACCTGAACTCGAATGCCGAAGCGTTGGACGGGCGTAAGTCGTCGATTTACCGCAACCGTCCCCGCTTCTCGGTGTTCGGCCACGGTGACTACACGTACGCGCCCTACAAGGTCGCCGTGTCGGGCCTGCACAAGGAGGCAATCTTCCGCCTGGTTGCACCGATCCAGGACCAACCAGTGGTACTTGATGACACCTGCTATTTTCTGCCATTTGAGGACGGCACTGAGGCCGCAGTCGTGGCCGCTCAGCTCAACAGTCCCCAGGCTCAGCTTCTTATCGAGTCGCTGGTGTTCTGGGATTCAAAGCGCCCGATCACCAAGAAGCTCCTCGCACGTATCGACTTGTCGAAGCTCACGACCGACTCTGACGCCATCCTTCAGCGCGCCCAGGCGGTAGCGGAGGAAACCGGGATTGAGTTCGACACCGAACACGCGCTTGGTCTGGTTCATGGTCGAGCTGCCGAACAAGAGGCACTCACACTTTTTTGATGCTCGGCTCGTCCGCGGAGGCGACGCGTGATGGGCGGCATGGCGCGCTGAACGCACCTCAGGGACCCCGGGCACCGCAACGGTGACGAGCGGGTTGCCCTTTTGCTGGCGACGGTAGGACTATTTGGCATGCGCGATAGTCGAGGGCTAAGGGCGTTCACTCCCTGCGGCAGCCCCTGTATGGTCGCTGCCGACGTGAGAGGTAGCTCACAGTCAGGAATAGGTTCCGGCGAGGGCTGGACGCGGCGCGGCGAGAACGGCCGAAGGCCGCACGCGCAGCCGCGCCGCGTCCAGCTCCGCGACCGCGAAGCGGTCGCCTTGATCTGGTGAAGAACATCTCATCGCGGTCACGCGGATGATGAGGGCGCGCCCTCGATGGGCGGGAGGGCAGCAAGCTCAGCGAGAGTGACGGGTCGGTGCCTTCGGTCGTAGACGGCCTTCTTCGATGTACCGAGTTCGTCGGCAGTCTCCTGCTGCGAGAGCAGTGCTCCTTCGAGAGCAACCTCGATTGCCAGCCGTCGGGCGATCTCCGCGTGTTCGGCGGCGACGTTGAGGCTACGGAGCACTGCTCTGATGCGCGCGCGTGCGTCGTCTGCATCCTCACCCGTTGCAGGTGAGCGATTCGCGGCATCCGCAGCCGCCTGGTGCGCGTCGGCTGCGTTCTGGAAGTAGCGAGCTAGCTGATCCAGCCGGGGCGTCGTTCGCAGCGCGTACTCGCCTTCTGGACGGTAAGGACTTGGGAGCTTCTTGGGTGACATGCACCCATGATACGGCGTTTGGTTCCTGCGGAACTAAACCTGTGCTACCGTGGCACCCGAGGTTCGGATAGTTCCTCAAAAACTAAGACCAGGGAGCACGCAATGACTACATCGTTCACCGAGCAGGCGCGCCAGATCGCGCCTCTCATCGAAGGCCTCCGCCGCGAGGTCGAGGACTGGGCACACGCTCGTTCGGACAAGCCGCGCCCCGCCAGCACCAAGAGCCTGCGGAAGCTTGAGACGCTGCTTACGCACCAGCGGTCGGCACAGCTCGCCAAGGAGGTCACGGCGAAAGCTCGTTTCCTGCAGGAGTCGGGAACGGCGATCTATCCGAAGACGCTGCGTTCACGCATCGTCTGGGTGGCCGTGAACTTCTGGGGGTTCCGCTGAAATGGCCAACAACCTCGCGATCCCGATGGACGCACTCAAGGGTACCTCGCTGCTGTCGCTGTCGGCAGAGCCGCCGCGCCAGGTCTTCCTGTACGAAGACAAGAAGCGCACTGACAAGCCGCGCCTTTCAGAGGTGACGGGTCGCCCGTTGTTCAGGTTCAAGGGCCTTCTCAAGCTATCGGCGACGACAGCCGAAGAGGTGTCTCTGCTGCTGGACTCGGATGCTCCGCTGCCGCTGCTCCAGGAGATTCCGCTCGACTTTGGACGGTCGGTGCTCGGCGTCCGCCCTGAGGATGAGTTCAGCCTGATCCTCACGGTGACCGGCACGCTTCGCGCGGACAAGGGCGGCGCGTGATGCGTCGTTCAACTATCGGCTTCCTGGCGGCGGCTCTTCTCGTTCTGGGAGGGGTCGCCGCCGGGTGCGCCGCTTCGCCAACCGCTGCGCCGATCGCTTCCGTGACTCCGGCTCACGCTGACCTCACTTCGGACGCGTATGACATGCGGCTTGGCGAAGTAGAGCCAGGCACCGAGGCGGGCACCGTCAAGACGTCGATCTACGTGCCCGCGTTCTCGTCGGGCGTCTGGGTGCGGATGTCGGAACTCACGCCTGACGCTGTGTTCACTCGTGACGTGTGCCAGGTGGTCGTTACCGACACGGTCAAGTCGTCCTCGGATGCCTGCTCCGTTGAGGTCTTCGAACGGGACGAGAACGGCAACCTGCAAGGTGTCGTCCTCCACGTGGACGGCCTGGACGAGCTCGGCTATTTCGAGACGGACGCCCGCAAGCTGCGACAGATGCACGACGGCGCATGGTCGGGCGAGACGGGAACGCGCTCGGTGAAGCTCTGGGGCTACCTCAGCGTCAAGGGGGAGAACAAGCATGAATAGGTTCATCGGCTGGTCGGTCGTGGCGCTGATGACGGTGCTGCTGCTCGCCTTCGGGCTGTTCGGGGCACCGTCCGGCCTCGAATCCGTGGCGGTGCTTGGGCGGGCGCTGTGGGCGGTGATCGTCCTCGGGCTGGCCCTCGTGCTGCTCGCTCCCGCGCTGCGTCACCGCGTTCTTGGGCGAAGCAGGTTCCTCGCGACTGTGTTTCGGCCTCGGCTTGGTCGCGCGGCTCGTGCGTCGTTGTCGAAGTTCGAGAAGTCGGCGCTTGCTCGGCTGCGGCAAGTCAATCCGGAATGGGCCGTGGCTGCGGGGGGTGACTCGTGACGGGACGACGCGCAACGGTGACAAGGTGCGAACCTTCCCGGCGCTTGTGCGGATCGAGCTGCGCGCGCATGGCCCTGCGGCGGTCTTTCAGGTGGTGCCGGGAACTGTGCCGAGCGATTACGACGATGAGAAGGTGAGCGCTGCGCTGGGTTTCGCGGTCGAGTGCTCGTCGGCGTCGGCTTCGACGGTACGGGTTCAGGTGCGCAGTCGGGATGCCCTTGCGGATCAGGGGACGATCCCCTTCCGCATGGTTCCTCTGGCCGATGCTGCCGCTCCGGTGCGTATCGGTGTCACCTCGGAAGGCCCGTTCTCGCTTCCGATCTTCGGGCGGCAAACGCTGCTGGTTGGCGCATCGGGCGCGGGCAAGGGCAGCGTGATCTGGTCGGCGCTGGGACAGCTCGCGCCGAGCATCCATGCGGGCACGGTGCGAGTGCACGGCGTAGACCTCAAGGGCGGCGTAGAACTCACTGCGGGTCGTCCGCTGTTCCACGATGTCGCGTACAGCTACGACGAGGCGGCGGCGATGATCGAGCGGCTTGCGCTGCGGCTGGACGATCGGCTGGCGTACATGCGTGAGAACGGGCTGCGCAAGCACGTTCCGACTTCGACCGAACCGCTGGAGCTGCTGCTGATCGACGAGGCGGCATCGCTGTCGTATCTCGCGCCCGATACGAAGTCCCGGAACGCGGTAGACGCGAATCTGAAGCGGGTTCTTTCGACCGGGCGTGCTGCGGGGATTGCGGTGCTGGCGGCGATGCAAGATCCTCGCAAGGAGTCGCTGGCATCGCGTGATCTGTTTACGGCGACGGTCGCGCTGCGCTTCCGTACGAAGGATGACGCTGTGCTGGCGCTCGGATCGGCTGCGTATGAGGCCGGCGCCCACTGCGACCGCATCCCGACCACGAAGGCCGGCATGGGCTATGTGATCGACGGGGAGACCGGGGGCATCGTGCAGTTCCGGGCGTCCTGGGTGTCCGATGAGGACATCACGGAGATTGCGCGACGGTTCCCGGCTCCCGTGGCTGTGAGCGATGAGTGAGCTTGCGGAGCTGAACGCGCGAATCGAGCGCACCGAGCGCATCGCCATGGGTAAGGCGATGTGCGGGCAGTGGACGCTCGAAGACGACCAGCGGTTGGCGGCGCTCTACGACGAACGACGGAGCCTCTATCGAGAGAAGGGAAACGATCATGGCTGAACGCAAGAACGCCATGACCGATGTGCCGCTTTGGTACACGGAACAAGAGCTGGCCTCATTGCTGCGGGTTCACCCGTCGACGGTGTCGAGGCGGGTACGCGCGGGGTCGTTCCCGCTCACGCCTCTGGTGGTCGGAGCAAAGCGGCTGTATGCCGCTTCCGACGTTCATCGGCTCGCAGGCCTGGCCGCATGAGCATCGAGCGGCGAGAGACGGCCTCCGGGGTGAGCTGGCGTGTTCGGCTCCATTCCGGGGGCCGTGTCGTTGCGGATAAGACGTTCTCGACGAAGCGTGCAGCCGAGGCGTGGGAGCGGCAGCAGAAGGAGGCTTTGCACGGCGGCGGGTTCGTCCCTCCGAGCCGATCCAAGAAGCCGGTGTCTGAGGTTGCTGCGGCGTTCCTCGAAGCGCGTTCAGGGCAGGTTGCGCCGCACACGTTGCGGACGGATCGAGACAACCTCGCGGCGCTCCCTGCGAAGTTTGCGGCGCGTCCTATCGGCTCGGTTTCTGAGGCGGACGTCCTGGAGCTGCTGACTGAGCTGCTGGACAAGGGGCGCGCGCACTCAACCGTTTCACGGCTGAGAACGACGCTCTCGGCGTTGTGGTCGTGGGCGGTGCGGCAGCGGCTCACGCCGGTGAATCCGGTTCGAGGCGTGCGGATGCCTTCGGGCGCTGTGCAGGCGCATGAGGGCGCACCGCTGACGGCTGCGCTTCTGGCGACGGTGCTGGAGGCTCAGCGGGAACGTTCGCCGCATGGCGCGTTGATTACCGAGTTCCTGAGCCTCGCGGGCTTGCGGTGGTCTGAGCTGCGTGCATTGCGCGTCGGGGACTTGCAGGAAGTGCCGTTCCCTGGCGTGCGGGTGCTGAGGGCTGCGAGCGACGGCTATGCGGAGAAGGCTCCGAAGACGGCGCGGGGGCGGAGAACCGTCCCGCTGGTTGCTCGCGCGCAAGAGATAGCGCGGGCATGGGCTGCGGGCAAGACGCCGACTGACTACCTGGCGACGAGCGCGACAGGGCTGCAACTGCGAGGCACGTACTTCCGGCGAGCTGTGGCGTGGACGACGACCGCACCGGATCACACGATCCACGATCTGCGGCACTACTGCGCTTCAAGCTGGCTGCGCGCCGGGGTGCCGATCAACCAGGTTGCGGCGTAGCTTGGCGACGATCCTCGCACCGTTTTGAAGGTCTACGCGCATGTTCTGGGTGAGGCGCAGGACATGGAAGCGCTGCGCCGTCTGAACGCTGCGCTCCCCTCTCACTCCCCTGCAACCGCGACGGAACACGAATCATCGGAGGGAGGAACGGTCGAGCAGACCCGCAAAACGGGTTCTGACCAGGGAAAAACTGGCGGAGACGGAGGGATTTGAACCCTCGGTCCCCTTACGGGGACTCCACCTTAGCAGGGTGGTGCACTAGGCCTGACTATGCGACGTCTCCAGGCATCCGTACAAAATCACGGATGCGCCTGTCAATACTAGCCGGTGCCGGCGCGCGCACCGAACCAACCTCCCCGGCTCCTGGGCGCGAGCCGGGTTCGCTCAGCTCTGCGGCTGGGTGCAGGTGACCTGCGCCGCGGTCGTGCCCGCGATGCTGGGCGGCAGTTCCACGCCCACCTCGGCGGGAGCCGCGGGAGGTGCCGCCTCTGCGGGGGGCGCGGCATCCGTCGCCTCTGGCGTGGCCGCAGGGTCCGCGGGAGTCGCAGGGGCGGGCTTGGTCGCCTCGCCTGCCACCTCGGGCGCGCCCGTTGCCTGGCTCGTGCTGCCGGTGAGCACGAGGGCCTGGTTCGCGCGCAGCGCCGCGAACAGTTCGTCGGCCACGTCGTACACGGGCACGACGTCGTTGCGATCGTCGCTGGGAATGTACCGGGTCGGATACTGCGCGAACACGATGTCGGCGTAGGAGACGTCCTTCACGGCCATCGCGATCTGCACCATGAGGGTGGGGTTGGTGAGCGACTGGCTGAGCACCAACTGCCCCTGCGTGACCTGCGACATCGCCGTGGTCGCGAGTGAGAGGAGCGTCTGCGGGTTGGACAGCACCGACTCGCCCTGGAGCTTGCGCACCATCGACGACATGAACTGCTGCTGATTCGAGATGCGACCGAGGTCGGATCCGTCCGCGATGCCGTGACGGATGCGCAGGAACTGCAGCGCCTGGACGCCCTGCAGCGTGTGCGTGCCGGCGGTGAGGTGCAGACCGGTGTTCTCGTCATCGATGTCGCCGGTGACGCACACGTCGACGCCGCCGATCGCGTCAGACATGTTGATCACGCCGGTCCAGCGGATCGCGGCCGCGAACTGGATGTGCTCACCGGTGAGCGCCTCGACGGTCTTCACCGTGCACGCGAGCCCGCCGTACATGTACGACACGTTTATCATCTGCGAGCTCATCGAGGAGTACTGCTCGCCGTCGGGGCCGGTGCACGACGGGATCGGCACGAGCATGTCTCGCGGGAACGACACCACCGTGACGCGGCGCGGGTTGTCCGAGATGTGCACGAGCATCGTGACGTCGTTGCGCTCGCCCTCCGTGTCGTGGCCCCGGCATGCTCCCGAAAGCGACGGATCCTGGCCCTCGCACGAGTCCGTGCCCACGAGCAGGATGTTCGCCCCGCCCTCGATCTCGCCGATCGTCGGCGGCAGCGGCTGGTCCTGCTCGAGCACGACAGCGCTCTCGCTGACTGCGCGCGCTGTGTCGAGCAGCGTGAACGCACCCACGCTCAGTCCGCTGGTCACAACGACCAGCACCATCACGCCCAGAACCGTGAGCAGCTGGGTCAGCGGGTGCGGCGAGCGCAGCTGTCCGTGTCGGGCGACCGGATGCCGCGCTCGGCGTGGCCGGGATGTGTTCGTCATTCTGGGGTCAGCCTTCTCCGACGTTCCCGGCGGAGCAGGTCTGCTCGTTGGCGGTCACGCCGGGGATCGACGACGGAAGCTCGACAGCGGTCTCGGCCGGGGCGGCGGGGTCGGTCGCGCCGGGCGCGGTCTCGACCGGCGCACCGGGATCGACGACGATGACGCCGCCTCCCTGGCTGGCCTCGCCCGTGATCTTGAGGGGCTGGTTGGTCGCGAGCGCCGCCCACAGCGCGTCTGCGGCCTCCCAGTTCGGCACGACGCGGTCTGGATCATCCGGGTCGGTGTCGACCGGGTACTGCAGGAACGCGATCTCGTTGAACGGCACATTCTTGACCGCGAGCGCGATCTGCACCAGGGTGACGGGGTTGGCGAGCGTCTGGCTCGGGGTGATGTTGTCGACGGCGGTCGTTGCGAGCTTCAGCAGCGTCGCCGGATTGCCGAGCACCTCGTCGCTCATCGTCTTGCGCACGAGCCGCGACATGTAGTGCTGCTGGTTCGAGATGCGTCCGAGGTCGCCCCCGTCGCCTACGCCGTGACGGGTGCGCAGGAACTGCAGCGCATCGACGCCTGCGATGGTGCGCTCGCCGGCGGGCCAGTCGATGCCGGTGTGTCGGTCCGAGATGCCGCCATTGCCGATGCAGACGTCGACTCCGCCGATGGCGTTGGTCAGCTCGATGACCCCGCCCCACGTGATCTTCGCCGCGAACGGGATGCTCTGCCCGCTCAACTCCGAGACGGTCTTGACCACGCAGGACAGTCCGCCGTACATGTAGGCCGAGTTGAGCATCTGCTTCGACATCGCCGAGGTCTCGGAGCCGTCCTCGCGCATGCAGGACGGGATCGGCACCATGAGGTCGCGGGGGAAGGTGATGACGGTGACGCGACGCGGTTCGTCCGAGATGTGGACGAGCAGGTTCACGTCGTTGAGCTCGCCGCCCGCGTCGGCACCGGTGCAGCGGTCGCCGAAGATCGCCTCGTACTCCGGTTCGCAGGCATCCGTTCCCGCGAGGAACAGGTTGACGCCGCCCTCGATCGCGCCGAGGTTGGGCGGCACCGGGTCCTGGCCTTCGAGATCGACAGCGTCGTGGGCGAAGCTCGTGACGAAGTCGGTCGCCGCATACGCCGCCACGCTCGCACCCGACACGAGGACCACGGCGAGCACGACTCCGAGGGCCTTCAGCGCCGTTGCGAACGGGTTCGCAGGCGACAGCTCACCGTGACGGGCCACCGTGCGGCGGCCGCGCCATGCGGTGCGTGTCGTCTGGGTCACTCGGATCTCATTTCGCGGAGGGTGTGGGGCTCCGTCGGTCCCGCCTGACGGCGGGTCCTCCTCCCGAATCCAGCCCTGCCGATCGTGTGAGGTGCCCCACCCTTCGGATGGGGTCCCTCACACCGCGGAGGGTGTGGGATTCGAACCCACGGGACATTGCTGCCCACTGGTTTTCAAGACCAGGTCCATCGGCCGCTCGGACAACCCTCCCGTCGGGAAGCCGAGATGTCGGCATCCGTCGATCAGTCGTTGAGTCTAGCCGACACGACTGAGGAGCATTCTTCCAGCGCAGCCTGGGCAACCTCTGAGTGCATCCCGGGCGTGGCATAGACCGCTACAGCCGGCGCAGCACCTCGGCGACGCCGCCCTCGTGCACCGACAGGGTGACCTCACCGGCGGCGTCGCGGACCTCCTGCGGACCTTGCTGCATCGCGACCGCGCGACCGCCGTTCTCGAGGGCCCAGCGGAACATGCCGACATCGTTACGTCCGTCGCCGATCACCATGACGTGTTCGGGATCGATGCCGAGCTGATCCCGCACGATCTCGAGCCCGGTGCTCTTGTCGACGCCCATCGGCGCGATGTCGAGCCACGCGGTCCACCCGATGGCGTACGAGACCTGGTTCAGCCCGATGCGCGCGACGAGGTCGACGAAGTCGTGCTCGTTCTTGTCGGGCGAGACCACGACGACGCGGCACACCGGCTCGGCGCCGAGCTCATCGAAGGGCACGCGGCGGGCGTTTCGCAGGTTCCAGTCGTCGAGGTACTCGGTGTACAGGCGCCGCCCGTCGGGCAGCTCGACCATGTAGCGGGCATCCGGCAGGTGCTCGTGCAGCAGCGTGAGCACCTGGCGCGGGTCGAACGTCTCGACGTGGAAGCGTTCGTAGACGAGCTCGTCCGCCTCGACGCGCCCCAGCACGACCGCACCGTTGGAGCACACGACGTACTCGGGCGCGATCTGCAGGACGCGGAGGATGCCGCGGGTGCCCTCCCAGCTGCGGCCCGTGGCGATCATCACCTCGTGCCCGGCGCGGTGGGCGTGCTCGACGGCCTCGACGACGCCGGGGCTGAGCGACTCGTCCTCGAGCAGGACGGTGCCGTCGATGTCGAGCACGATCAGCAGCCGCTCGGTGCGGACCCCGGGATCTTCGGTCTCGCGCGCCACCCGCTCGACGAGCTTGGCCGCCTTCTGGGGCTTGACGACCTTGATGCTGCCCGTCGGAGGCAGGTGCGGTTCAGTCACGCGATGGGCTCCATGACCTCGAGCCCGCCGAGGTAGGGCCTGAGCACCTCGGGAACGAGCACCGAGCCGTCGGCCCGCTGGTGGGTCTCGAGGAGCGCCACGATCCACCGCGTCGTGGCGAGCGTGCCGTTGAGAGTCGCGACGTGCTGTGTCTTGCCGCCGTCGGGGCGGTGGCGGATGTCGAGCCTGCGCGCCTGGTACGTCGTGCAGTTCGAGGTCGACGTCAGCTCGCGGTACGCCTGCTGCGTCGGAACCCACGCCTCGACGTCGTACTTTCTTGCGGCGCTGGACCCGAGGTCGCCGGCCGCGACATCGATCACCCGGTACGACAGGCCGAGGTCTTGCAGCATGCCCTCCTGGTGGGCTACCAGGCGCAGGTGCTCGGCCTCGGCGTCCTCCGGCGTCGTGTAGACGAACATCTCGAGCTTGTTGAACTGGTGCACGCGGATGATGCCCCGCGTGTCTTTGCCGTACGAGCCCGCCTCGCGCCGGTAGCACGTCGACCACCCCGCATAGCGCTTCGCGCCCTTCGACAAGTCGATGATCTCGTCCATGTGGTACCCGGCCAGCGGCACCTCGCTCGTGCCGACGAGGTACAGGTCGTCTTCTTCGAGGTGGTAGATCTCGTCGGCGTGCTGACCGAGGAAGCCCGTGCCGCGCATCACCTCGGGGCGCACCAGCGTCGGTGGCACCAGCGGAATGAACCCGGCCTGCAGCGCACGGTCGAGCGCGAGCGTCATGATCGCCAGCTCGAGCCGCGCGCCGATGCCCTTGAGGAAGTAGAAGCGGCTGCCCGACACCTTCGTGCCGCGCTCCATGTCGATCGCGCCGAGCAGCTCGCCCAGTTCGAGGTGGTCTCGCGGCTCGAAGCCGAACGCGGGCACCTCGCCGTGCGTGCGCAGCGTGGCGAAGGACTCCTCGCCACCCCACGGCACGCCCTCGATGACGACGTTCTCGATGCGCGACAGTGCGTCGGTGGCCGCCTGCTCGGCGGCCGTGACGGCCGCCTGCGCCTCTTTGACCTGGGAGCTCAGCTCTTTCGCTGCGGCGGCGAGCGCCGCCTTCTCCTCTTTCGGCGCCTGGGCGACGAGCTTGCCGTGCGCGTTCTGCCGCGCGCGCAGCTCTTCGAAGGCGGCGATGGCCTGTCGGCGCCCGCGGTCGGCGGCGAGTGCGTCGTCGACGGTGTCGGGCGACTCCCCGCGCGCCTCCTGCGAGCGCTTGACCACCTCGGGATTCTCGCGCAGAAGCACTGGATCGATCACCCCACGAGTCTAGTGCGGGCGCATTCGTGCCCGGTGGGAGTGCGCGCCCCTAAGGTGAATCGCATGGGAGCGGCATCCGGATCGCAGAACGGTCCTGTGAAGCGCGATGCGGGCGCCGTGCTGCGCCGTGCGGCGCTGGTGTACAACCCGACGAAGGTCGTCGTCGATGGTCTGCGCGCCGCGGTCGCGTTCCAGTCGGAGCGGTCGGGGTGGGCGCCGCCGCTGTTCTACGAGACGACCGTCGACGACCTGGGCCACGACGTCACACGGCAGGCGCTGGCCGAGGGTGCGGACGCCGTGCTCGTGGCCGGAGGCGACGGCACGGTGCGCGCGGTGAGCGAGGCGATGGCCGACTCCGGCGTGCCCTTGTCGATCGTGCCGAGCGGCACCGGCAACCTGCTGGCCCGCAACCTCCGTCTTCCGCTCGAGAACCGCGACGCGATGATCGAGGCGGCCTTCCACGGCGACACGCTCCCGATGGACATCGGCTGGGCGCACCTGAGCCACGAGGACGGCACCGGCACCGTGCACGCGTTCGTGGTCATGGGCGGCATCGGCCTCGACGCGGCGATGATCGCCAACACGCGGCCGCAGCTCAAGAAGAAGGTCGGCTGGTTCGCGTACATCGACGGGGCCGCGCGGGCCCTCCCCACCGCGAAGCCGTTCCGGGTGACCTATTCGCTCCTCGGCCACCGCCTGCACTCGGCGCGCGTGCAGAGCGTGCTGTTCGCCAACTGCGGGTCGCTGCCGGCCGGACTCGAGCTCGTGCCCGAGGCATCCGTCGTCGACGGCGCGCTCGACATCGTCGTGTTCCAGCCGAAGGGGCCGCTCGGGTGGATCTTCGTGTGGCGACGCGTCGCGTGGGACAACAGCGTGCTGCGGCGCTTCCGCGCCGGGCGCGACGTGCTGAGCCTTCGCACCCACGACAACAACGTCATCTACGCGCGCGGTGAGGGCATCGAGATCGGCGCGCACGAGCCCCAGCCGGTGCAGCTCGACGGCGACGAGTTCGGCACGGCCGTGCACGTGCTCACCCGGGTCGCGCCGCAGTCGCTGCTGCTCGCGCTGCCGAAGGGCCACGACGTCTCCGGTCTCTGACCCGGCTCCCCTCCCGCTCCCCCTCTCTCCCCCTCCCTCCCTCCTTCCCTCCCCACGCCCTCCCTCCCCACGCCCTCCGGCGCCCGTCGAGACCGCGGTTTCTCGCCGAGACAGCACGCTGTGCGCGTCGACAGCGGGGTGTTTCGGCGAGAAACCGCGTATTCGACGAGAAGGGGCGGGGCGAGGGGGGCGGTGGGGAGGGTGGGGGGACGGGGGGAGGGATGCCGCGGGTCGCGGCATCCGTCGGCGTCAGCCCTTCACCGCACCGCCGAGGCCGGCAGAGCGCAGGAACACCGACTGGAACACAAGGAACATCGCGATCGGAATGAGCGTCGCGATCGCGAGCGCCGCGAGGAACACGTCGAGCTCGGTCTGCGACTGCACCGCGGGAAGGCGCACCGACAGCGGCTGCACCGCGGGGTCGGGGAGCACCAGCATCGGCCAGAGGTAGTCCTTCCACGCGGCGATGATCGCGAACACCGACACGACCCCGAGGATGGGCTTGGACATCGGCAGCACGACCGACCAGAACAGGCGGAAAGGTCCCGCGCCGTCTGTGCGCGCCGCCTCGAACACCTCGCGCGGCAGGTTGTCGAAGAAGCGCTTCACCAAGAGGATGTTGAACGCGTTCGCACCCATCGGCAGCCACACCGCGAGGTAGTTGTTCAGCAGGTTCGCGCCGTCGGGCAGGAACGGCGGATTCACGATCGTGAGGTACAGCGGCACCAGCAGCACGATGCCCGGAATGAACAGCGTCGCCAGCACGAGCGCGTTCAGGATCGGCGCGTACCTCGGCCGCTGCACCGACAACGCGTAGCCTGCGGTGGTCGCGATGAACAGCTGCGTGACCCACGCGCCGAGCGCGATGACGACCGTGTTGAAGAAGTACTGGTCGATGTGGATGTCGTTCCACGCGGCCGAGAGGTTCGCCCAGTCCGTGCCGTTCGGCCACAGCGCGAACGGCTGCTGGATGGTGTCCTGCGTGGGCGTGATCGCCGACTTCGCCAGCCACAGGATCGGCCCGAGACCGGCGATCACGAGCGACACGAACAGGAACACGTGCGTGATCGACATGCCGAGGCGGTTGCCGGTGCGGCGGCGCTCGGACTCCGAGACGATCGTGCGATCGGCGAGGTCGTCGATCGACTCGCGCTTGCGACGCCCGAAGACGTTGCGGCGCGAGACGAAGCCGCGCATGCCCTCGCGCACCTGGGAGGTCGACATGGGGGCGCTCATTGGGTGCTCCAGCGGTTCGTGAGCCTGAAGTACAGCCAGGACAGGATGCCGAGCACGACCGCCAGCAGCACCGAGACGGCCGTCGCCTCGCCGTAGTCACCGCCCAGCGAATTGCGGAACGCCTTGTCGTAGATGTAGAGCAGGATCGTCCTGGTCGCACCCGCCGGGCCGCCGCCGGTGAACAGGAACGGCTCGAGGAACACCTGCGCGGTGGCGATCACCTGCAGGATCAGCATGATGAACAGGATGCCGCGCAGCTGCGGCAGCGTGACATGCCAGACCTTGCGCCAGATGCCCGCGCCGTCGACCTCGGCCGCGTCGTACAGCTCGGGCGGCACCGACAGCAGAGCTGCGAGGTAGATGATGATCGACCCGCCGGCTGCGGCCCATGTCGCCTCGAGCACGAGGGAGGGCATCGCCTGCACGGCCGACGAGATCCACGGCTGGGGCGGGATGCCGAACCAGCCCAGCGCGGTGTTGAACACGCCGTTGGGCGACGAGTCGTAGAAGAACTTCCACAGCAGCACCGCGACCACCGGCGGGATCACGACCGGAAGATACGCCAGCGCCGAATACAGCCCCTTGCCGCGGCGCACCTCGCTCATGAGCACCGCCATGAACAGCGGCAGCGGGAACCCGAACAGCAGCGCCAGCACCGCGAAGTACATCGTGTTGATCACCGCACGGCCCAGCTGCGGGTCGGTGAGGACCGTGACGTAGTTGTCGAACCCGACCCACTCCGACACGATCATGTTGGTCTTGTGCAGACTCATGATCACCGACTGCACGATCGGCGACCATGAGAAGAACACGAACACGAACAGCATCGGCAGCACGAACAGCAGGTTCGCGAGCCCTCCCCCGCGGTACCACGTGAGCGGTGTGCGGCGCGCCCTGCGTCGGGCGGAGATCGGCGGCGGCGGGGCGGATGCGGGCGCCGGTCGTTCGGGAAGGGTCGCGGTCATCGTCGGCCTCGATCGTGCGGTGTCGCGGGTCGGGTGAATGAAGAAGGCGGATGCCGCGACGCCGGGCCGCGGCATCCGCTCGTCTTGCTACTGGTCGAGGATCGCTTGCGCCTGGGTCTGCGCGTCGGCCAGGAGCGCGTCGATGTCGGCGTTCTGGTCGGTCAGCACGGTCTGCACGACCTCGTCGAGCAGGGCGTAGACCTCCTGCGTCGACTTCTTCGGCTCGCCGACCGGCGTCTGATCCCAGATGTTCTCGGTGAAGCCGGTCATCTGGTCGCGCGGCACGTTGATGTACGGCTCGATCCACACGAGCGACTGCTCGTACAGCTCCTGGCTGAGCACCGGCAGCACCGGGGTGCCGACCGCCTGGCCGGAGTCGGCCAGCGCCTTGGCGTCCTGCACCGCGGCGTCCTCGTCGAGGAGCTTCTGCATGTAGTACCAGTCGATCCACCTGACGCCGGCGGCCTTGGTCTGGTCGTCGATCGTCGGGCTCATCACGGCGATGTCGCCACCGCCGAGCGGGCCGCCGTCGGCGCCCTCGACGGGGATGACGGTCATGCCGTAGACGTCGGAGTCGAGCCCGAAGTCACGCACCAACGCCGTATAGATGTCGGAGCCGGTGGTGTACATGCCGATGTTGCCGGCGGCGAACTCCTGATTGATCGAACCCCAGTCCAGGTCGACCTTCGAGCCGAAGGAGCCATCGACCCACTTCAGGTCGTGCAGGAACTGCAGCACGTCGTGCGTGGCCGGGTTGTCGATGGTGGATTCGGCAGAGCCGTCCGCGTTGTCGGTCTGCGTGCGACCGCCGCGCGCGGCGGTGCCGACGGTCAGCTGCCAGCCGCCGGTGTTGTTGATCGCCATCTGCGAGTAGCCGGCCTTGCCCGTGGCATCCGTGATCTTCTTCGCGTATTCGCGCACCTCGTCCCACGTGGTCGGCGGGGCGTCGGGGTCGAGCCCGGCCGCCTCGAACAGCTCGCGGTTGTAGCTCAGCGCGTTCGCGTACGCCTGACGCGGGAACCCGTAGATGTGGCCGTCGTCGCCGGTGACGGCGTCGAGGATGATGGGGTTGAAGCTGTCGGTGTAGCCGAGCTCGTCCATCTCTTCGGTGACGTCCATGAGCTGGTCGTTCTCGAGGAGCGTCTTGGCGTCGGTGAACGGCACGGTGAACACGTCGGGAAGGCTGCCGCCCGCCAACTGCACCGCGAACGTCGGACCCTCCCACTCGTACTCGACACCGATGATGTCGATGTCGGGGTTGGCCTCTTCGAACTGCTTCTCCTGCGTGGCGAACGCCTCGTAGGCGGCCGCGTCGGCGCCGGGCGGGAACGTCGCGACCCGCAGCTCGACCTTGCCGCTCGCGCCTGCCTCGTCGGCGCTGCCGGCGGAGCAGCCGACGAGCGCGCCGACCGTGGCAACGGTGGCGACACCGGCCAGCAGGACCCTTGCTGGTGACTTCATCGTCTTTCCTTTCTCGGTGGCCGATGCCGCGTCACCGCTGTGCCGCGGCATCGGCCGGGGGTTCAGGTGGTGCCCGTCGCCGCGGCCTCTGCCCAGACCCGCAGCCACGCTGCGCTGTTCCCCGCCAGCCGGCCGCTCTCCAGCGGCGAGCTGACGAGCACGACCTCCGCGCCGTCGGGCAGCGGCACGGGGCTCTCGCCGGTGTTCACGACGCAGGCGAGGTCGCCGCGTCGGAATGCCAGCACCTCGTCGGCTCCGGGCGTGCCGACCGCGACGGCGTCGTCCCACCACTCGAGCGGTGCGTCGGCGGGGACCTGCCGGCGCAGACGCAGCGCGTCGCGGTAGAGGTTCATGGTCGATGCCGGGTCGGCCTGCTGCGCCTCGACCGTCAGGTCGCGCCAGGCCTCCGGCTGCGGAAGCCACGGCTCGACGCCGTCGGGGCTGAAGCCGAAGGGTGCCCGGTCTCCCGACCAGGGCAGCGGCACGCGGCATCCGTCCCGGCCCGGATCGATGCCGCCGGAGCGGTAGTGCATCGGATCCTGGAGGAGGTCGATCGGAAGATCCTCGACCTCGGGCAGGCCCAGCTCGTCGCCCTGATAGATGTAGAGGCTGCCGGGAAGGGCCGCGACCAGCAGCGCCGCCGCGCGCGCCCGGTGAAGACCCAGCTGCGGGTCGGTCGGCACGCCGAAGCGCTTCTTGAGGAACGCGAACGCCGTGTCTTCCCGGCCGTAGCGCGTGACGGGTCTGGTCACGTCGTGGTTCGACAGCACCCACGTCGACGGTGCCCCCACGGGGGCGTGCGCGTCGAGGGTCGCGGTGATCGACTGGCGGAAGGATGCCGCGCCCCACGGCCGCGCGAGAAAGTCGAAGTTGAACGCCGTGTGCATCTCATCGGGGCGCAGGTAATTCGTGAAGCGCACGATGTCGGGCACCCACACCTCGCCCACCAGCACCCGCGTGCCGGGGTACGAGTCGGCCACGGCCCGCCACGAGCGGTACACGTCGTGCAGTTCGTCGCGGTCTTCGGTGGGGTGCGTGCCGGGGCCTTGCTTCTGGCCGACCTCGGGCAGGTCGGGGTCCTTGATCAGCAGGGCCGCGGAGTCGATGCGCACGCCCGCGACACCGCGGTCGAACCAGAAGCGCAGGATGTCTTCGTGCTCGCGGCGAACGTCGGGGTGGTTCCAGTTGAGGTCGGGCTGCTCGGGCGTGAACAGGTGCAGGTACCACTCCCCCGGCGTGCCGTCGGGGTTGGTCGTGCGCGTCCACGTGTCGCCCTGGAAGTTCGACACCCAGCGCGTCGGCATCTCGTCGCCGTTGTCGCCCTTGCCCGGGTGGAACCAGAACCGCTCGCGCTCGGGGCTGCCGGGGCCGGCTGCCAGCGCCGCCTGGAACCACGGATGCTGATCCGAGATGTGGTTGGGCACCACGTCGATGATGGTGCGGATGCCGAGGGTCAGCGCCTCTTGGATGAGCGCCTCGGCCTCGGCCAGCGTTCCGAACTGCGGGTGGATGCCGCGGTAGTCCTCGACGTCGTAGCCGCCGTCTGCCAGTGGGCTCGGGTACCACGGGTTGAACCACAGCGCGTCGACGCCGAGGTCCTTCAGGTAGCCGAGGTGCGCGCGGACCCCGGCCAGGTCGCCGGTGCCGTCGCCGTTGCCGTCGGCGAAGCTGCGCACGTACACCTGGTAGATGACGGCCGAGCGCCACCACTGCGGGTCGTCGGACGAGGGCGCGGGTGCGCTGACGGCCGCGCGCGGCGCGCGGCGCTCTTCGGTCTGCAGGACGTCGCTGTCCACCGGGCTCCTCGTGATTGGTGCAACTTCGGTAGTGCTGAATGTAGTGCGGCGGGTTCCCACCACGCAAGTCTCAAACAGAATCACGCAAGACAACGATTATGCAACGCCACCCCGTCGAGAACGCGGTTGCTCGCCGAGACCGCACGCCGTCGACGTCGACACCGGGGTCGCTCGGCGAGAAACCACGTCGTCAACGCGCCCGACGGGGTCGCGCGCCGGCGAGCCCCGCCGTCGCGGGCGGAGTCAGGAGGCGGCGGGACCGGTCGAGCCGCGCAGCACGAGCTCGGGCTCGAACAGCAGCTCGTCGCCGGCCGGGGCGACACGGCCGGCGGCTCCGCTCGGCGCGCCGGCCGCGTGCGAAGAACCCGCGGGGGCGGTCGTGCCGGCGATCTGCGCCAGCAGCAGCTCGATCACGGTGCGGCCCATCGACTCGATCGGCTGGCGCACCGTGGTCAGCGGCGGCTCGGTGCAGCTCATCAGCGCCGAGTCGTCGTAGCCGACGACGCTCACGTCTTCGGGAACCCGAAGTCCGGCGCGACGCGCGGCGCGCACGGCGCCGAGGGCCAGCGGGTCGCTCGCGCACACGATCGCGGTCGCCCCGGCGGCGAAGAGGCGGGATGCCCCGGCCTGCCCCGACTCGAGCGAGTACAGCCCGTGCACCACGAGGTCGTCGGTGAGCTCCATACCGAGCCGCTCGAACACCCTGCGCGCGGCGCCGAGCTTGCGCTGTGACGGCACATGGTCGGCCGGCCCGAGCAGCAAGCCGATGCGGCGGTGGCCGAGTTGGTGAAGGTGCTGAATCGCCTGCTCGGCCGCGGCCGCGTCGTCGGTCGACACCGTCGCGAACTCGATCGCGTCGATGCGGGCGTTCACGAGCACCGTGGGCAGATTCACGAGCCGCAGCCGGTCGTAGTGGTCGTGCGGGGCATCCGCCTGACTGTAGTTGCCGCCGAGGAACACCACGCCCGACACCTGCTGCTGCAAGAGCAGGTCGACGTAGTCGGACTCGGAGATGCCGCCCGCGTTCTGCGTGCACAGCAGCGGCGTGTAGCCGTTCTGGGTGAGCCCGCCGCCGACGATCTCGGCCAGCGCAGGAAAGATCGGGTTCTGCAGCTCGGGCAGCACGAGACCGACCAGGCGCGCGCGCCCGCCGCGAAGCTTCGTCGGACGCTCGTACCCGAGCACGTCGAGCGCGGTCAGCACCGCCTGGCGCGTCGCATCCGACACACCCGGCTTGTCGTTGAGCACGCGACTGACGGTCGCCTCGCTCACCCCGACCTTGCGGGCGACTTCGGCAAGACGCTTCGACATGGCCCACAGTCTACGCAAGAACTTGCGTGATTTTGCAAGCCACGGGAAGACGGCCCCGCCTGACCTACACCTCGGTGTGCACCTGCGCGAAGGGGATCGCGTGCAGCGCCGGGCCGTAGTGGTCGGCGAAGATCTTCGCCACGAGTTCGCCGCGGCTGCCGACCCCGACCTTCGAGAAGATCGCTTTGAGGTGATCGCGCACGGTGTGCGCCGAGAGGTGCAGCTGCCCCGCGATCTCGTTGTTCGTGAGTCCGCGCGCGAGCGCCTGCGTGATCTCGCGCTCTCGAGGGGTCAGGCTGTAGGCCTCGACGATGATGGGGGCGATCTGCGCCGATTTCGCGGGCTCGATGACGACGACCGTGAGCCCCGGCAGATCGTCGGTGGAGCGCAGGCTCGACGCGTGCACCGTCAGCCATCGCCCGCCCTCTGCGCGCAGGCGTGCCATCGACGCACCGCGCTCGCGACCGACCGCGACCGCGTCGGCACGCGCGACGACCGCCGACACCGTCGCCATGAGAGGCGACTCGCGGTGGCGCCAGTGCGCCCCCGCGAGTTCGGCGAACCACCGCTCGGCCTGGTCGTCGAGTGAGACGAGCGTGCCATCGGCGTGGTACAGCGCCGTGCCGGGACCGTCGGCATCGGCACCGCCCGCGCTCGAGCGCGTGTACGTGGCGAACGATCGCAGGGCGGTGGCGATCGCAGGCGTGAGCGAGCGGATGACGGCGACGTCGTCTTCGCTGAACGGCCGCGCCGAAGCATCCCGGAACAGATCGACCACTCCCCACGTGCTTGCGCCCACCCGGAACGCCGCACGCACTTCGTCGCTGTAGCCCTGCGGCTGAAGGAACTCGCGATAGCGGACGCTGCGCGCCGGACGATCGTCGGTCGCGTGGAAGAGGCTGTCGGCAGGGGACTCGGCGCGCGCGAGATCGCGGAAGAGCAGCACGTCCTCTTCGCTGTACTCCCGCGACCAGTAGGACTCGCAGTGCCCGGGCTCGACGTTCTCGATACGCACCGGATGGGTCGCCAGCACCGTCGCCGGGTCCGTTCCGAACCACGCCGATCCATCGAAGGGCACGATCTTGCGCAGTTGTGCCGACAGCTCGTCGAACAGCTCTCGCCCGTCGTCGGACGAGACCCACGAGTGGGCGAGGTCGGCCACCGCGTTCGGAGAGACAGTCCGTGTCGGCATAGCGTGCTCCTACGGTGCTCCTCTGTGCGCGCACCGCTGGCCGCACGCACGGCGAGGTTCTGATTCGCACACCATGTTCCTCTCGCCCACGCGCGGCGACAACCCTTCATTTGAGGGGGATCCGCCGCGAGAAGTCACGATCATCGTGGGATACCGCGCCGCGGGCCCGCTGGTCAGGATGGCCATGGCGGCCAGATCCGGGTGCCGCCCGCAGCGAAAGGAACCCGTCATGACCACCCTCACCCCCCTGACCGACTCGTTCGCCGACCTGGCCGACCTGGCCGACGCGCTGAGCGGCGAGCTGACTCTGCCCGCAGCAGCCGATTGGGATGCCGCTCGCACGGCGTGGAATCTCGCCGTCGACCAGCGCCCCGCCGCCGTCGTGCGCGCCGCGAGCGTGCGGGACATCGTCGCCACCGTCGATGCGGCGCGCCGGCTCGGACTGCGCGTCGCCCCGCAGGGCACCGGCCACAACGCGGCCCCTCTCGGCGATCTCGCCGACACGATCCTGCTGCGCACGTCGCAGATGCGAACCGTGCACATCGACCCGGTGCACCGCATCGCGCGCGTCGAGGCCGGAGCGCTGTGGGCCGATGTCTGCCCGGCGGCCGCCGAGTACGGGCTCGCGGCGCTCGCCGGCTCGTCCGCCGATGTGGGGGTCGTCGGCTACACGCTCGGCGGCGGGCTCAGCTGGCTTGCACGCTCCCACGGACTGGCCGCGAATCACGTCACGGCGATCGAGGTCGTGACCGCGGACGGCAGACACCGACGAGCGAGCGACGTGCATGACACGGAGCTGTTCTGGGCGCTGCGCGGAGGCGGCGGAGGCTTCGGCGTCGTCACCGCGCTCGAGTTCGAACTGTTCCCCCTGCGCGAGGTCATCGCCGGCGCGCTGTTCTGGCCGATCGACGACGCACAGCCGGTGTTGCGCGCATGGCGCGAATGGGTCGAGGAGCTGCCCGACACCGTCACCTCGGTGAGCCGGGTTCTGCGGCTGCCACCCCTGCCCGAGATTCCCGAGCCGCTCCGCGGCCGCGCGTTCGTCGTGATCGAGGCGGCGATGCAGCTGGACGCCGCGCGGGCGGACGCCCTGCTCGCTGCGCTGCGCGCGCTCGCCCCCGAGATCGACACGTTCGCGGTGACGCCCGTCGAGCGGCTGCACGAACTGCACATGGACCCGACGGAGCCCGTGCCGTGCCTGGGCGACGGGGCGCTGCTGCGCTCGCTCCCGCCGGACGCGCTCGACGCGCTCCTGGAGAGCGTCGGCGCCGACTCGGGTTCTGCGCTGCTCTCGGCTGAAGTGCGGCATCTGGGCGGCGAGCTGACACCCGGTCGCACAGCGGGCGGAGCAACGTCGGGCCTCGCCGGCGAGTTCCTCCTCTTCGGCGTCGGCATCACGCCGTCCCCCGAGGCGGCCGCCGCCGTGCGCGCCTCGGTCGACCGAATGCTCACGTGCGTCGAGACCTGGCGGGCCGAGACCGCGTACCTCAACTTCGTCGAGTCGCCGGCAGAACCCGGCCGACTCTTCGGCGACTCCCTCGATCGCCTGCGCCGCATCAAGGCCGACGTCGACCCGACCGACCTGATGCGCTCGAATCATCCGGTCGGCCCATAGCCTCGCGCTGTCTCTCGGCGAGCACGGAGAGGACCGGGTTCTGCCGCTCGGGCCGCACGGGTCCGACGGGGTGCGCGGTCGCCGCGACGCTTCGTCGGACGCTTGTCTCCGGGCACGGGCGACCGCGGTGAGCACGGCCTTGTGCGACGCATCCGACGCGCCCGGCTTCTTCACCCGCCGCCGGCGGAGGACTTTCAGAGAAACACGGGAATGCGCTCCGCGTTCTGCGGGTTGCGGCCCGTCATGACGACAATCGGAATCATCGGAGCAGGACACATCGGCGGCCAGCTTGCGCGCGCCTTCACCTCGATCGGGTACGACGTGGCGATCGCCAACTCGCGCGGACCCGAGACCCTCGCAGACCTCGTCGCCGAGATCGGATCCGGCGTGCGCGCGGTCACCGCCGAGGAGGCGGCATCCCTCGCCGACATCGCAGTGGTGACCGTGCCCCTCAAGGCCCTCAAGGACATCCCGGTGGAGCCTCTGGCTGGAAAGATCGTGCTCGACACGAACAACTACTACTTCGAGCGCGACGGCCACATCGACGCCCTCGACCGCGGCGAGGCGACCACGTCGGGGCTGCTGCAGCAGCATCTGCCCACCTCGAAGGTGGCCAAGGCGTTCAACAACATCCTGTCGGCCCAGATCACCACGGACGGCACGCCCGAGGGCACGCCTGACCGTCGGGCACTGGGCACCGCGAGCGACTACCCCGAGGCGATCGAGGTCGTCACCGACATCTACAACCGTCTCGGCTACGACACGGTCGTCGTCGGCGGACTCGACCAGTCGTGGCGCCTCGAGCGCGACCGCCCCGGCTACGGCACCCGGCAGACGGCCGACGAGATGCGCGCCAACGTCGAGCGCGCCAACCGGCTGCCCTGACGCTGTTCTGTTCCCAGAGCGGATGACGGATGCCGCGACCGCCGGATCATCGGCAGCGCAGTCTTGTGAATACACCCGCCGCCGGCGACATCCTCCGGCTCCCGCAGGAATACGGCGCACGCCCCGGCGGGTTGGCTCTGGGGATGAGCAACACACCCGCCCCGGCCCTGTCCGTCCTCGACCTGGTGCCGGTGCGCACCGGGCAGACCAGCGCGCAGGCGGTGGCGGCATCCCTCGGCGTCGCGCAGGCGGCGGACCGGCTCGGCTACCGCCGGTACTGGTTCGCCGAGCACCACAACATGCCGGCGGTGGCCTCGACCGCCCCGCCCGTGCTGATCGCCGCGGCGGCGGCGCGCACCGAGCGCATCCGGGTGGGGTCGGGCGGGGTGATGCTGCCCAACCACTCGCCGCTCATCGTGGCCGAGCAGTTCGCGGCGCTCGAGGCGATCGCGCCGGGCCGCATCGACCTCGGCATCGGGCGCGCACCGGGCAGCGACCCGGTGATCACGCAGCTGCTGCGCCAGAGCGGCACGACGAGCGACGTCGACCGGTTCCCCGACAACATCAACGACATCGTGGCGCTCGTCTCGGGCGAGGGCGCGACGGTGCGGTTCACGTCGGGCAGCACGTACGGCGTGCACGCGACGCCGGCCGCGACGACCACGCCCGAGGTGTGGCTGCTCGGATCGAGCGACTACTCGGCGCGCCTGGCGGCGGCCTTCGGCCTGCCGTACGTGTTCGCGAACCACTTCTCGGGTGAGGGCCTCGAGCGCGCGCTGGCGCTGTACCGCACCGAGTTCCAGCCGAACGAGCAGCACCCCGAGCCGCGCACGTTCCTCACCGCGAACGTCATCGCCGCGCCCACCGCCGAAGAGGCCGAAGAGCGCGCCCTCCCCCAGCTGCACATGATGGCGCGGCTGCGCACGAACATGCCCCTCGTGCCGCTCGAGACGGTCGAGCAGGCCAAGGCCAACCGCGACTTCGACGGGCTGGCCGAGACCATCATGGCCCAGGCGCGGTCGCGCTGGTTCGTCGGCACGGGTGCGGATGCGGCATCCGCCCTCTCGTCCTTCGCCCAGCAGCACGGCGTCGACGAGGTCATGATCTCTCCGGTCGCTGCCGCTTATGACGGTGAGCCGGCCGATGCCGCACCCGGCCGCATCCAGACGCTGGAGCTGCTCGCCGCCGACCTGCTCGGCTGACGGCACTGCCGCCGAGATCTGCCGTTCTTCGGATGCTTCGCGCGCGAGCGGTCCGAACAACGGCGTCTCTCCGCAGAACGGTCGGCGCGCTCACCGAGCGGAGCGCAGCGGGATCCACTCCACCGACGTCGTGAGCTCGTCGAGGATCTCGGGGATCGGCTCGACCCCGATGCCGGGGCCGGTGGGCACGTCGAGATGCCCGTCACGCATCACGAACGGCGGGGTGATGTCGACCTCGTAGAACCGGCCGCTCGCCGACACGTCGCCCGGCAGCGTGAAGCCCGGAAGCGACGCGAGCGCGATGTTCGCGGCACGCCCGATGCCGGACTCGACCATGCCCCCGCACCACACCGGAACGCCCGCCCCGAGGCAGTAGTCGTGCATGCGGCGCGCCTCGAGGTAGCCGCCCACCCGGCCGGGCTTGATGTTGATGATGCGCGTCGCCCCCAGGCGCACGGCGGCCACGGCCGTCTCGGTCGAGGTGATCGACTCGTCGAGGCAGATCGGGGTCTTCACGACCCGGGCGAGATCGGCGTGGCCGAGCACGTCCTCCTCGTCGAGTGGCTGCTCGATCAGCAGCAGGTCGAACTCGTCGAGCTGCGCGAGGTGTCCGGCGTCGTCCCGCGTGTACGCGGTGTTCGCGTCGACCTGCAGCCACACGTCGCCGAACCGCTCGCGCACAGCGCGCACGGGTGCGACATCCCAACCCGGCTCGATCTTGAGCTTGATGCGCACGTACCCCTCGTCGAGGTAACCGCCGACGGCGTCGAGCAGCTGCGGGATGGAGTCCATGATCCCCACCGACACCCCGCACGGCACGCGGTCGGCGACCGACCCGAGCTCGTTCGCGAGCGAGCGAGCGAGCCCCCGCAGCTCCGCGTCGAGAAGGGCGGCCTCGAGTGCGGCCTTCGCCATGCGATGACCCTTGAACGGATGCAGCGCCCCGGCCACCTCGTCGGCATCCCCGACCCCCGCGAGGGCGGGGATCAGAAACCTGCGCATGACGTCCGCCGCGCCGTCGACGTACTCGGGCGAGTAGAGCGGATCTGCCCCGGCGACGCATTCGCCCCAGCCGTCGGCGGCATCCGTCACCGCCTTCACCAGCAGGATGTCGCGCGCGGTCTGCGTGCCGAACGACGTGCGGAACGGCGTCACCAGCGGCATCGCGACCCGCCGCAGCTCGAACCCCTCGACCTTCATCGAGCGCCCTCGCTCCGGCTCGCGGCGAGCGGCCGATCGGGCGCCCACGAGATGAGCTTGTGCGGGCGCAGCACGACCGCGAGCGTGTACTGGTCGATGACACGGTCGATCGTCCATTGCAGGCGGTCGAGCCCGGCCTGGTACTTCTCGAGGTACGCGGCACGGTGGCGCTCGAGCCACACCGCCGTCGGCTCCGGCGAGAACTCGGCCGTGCCCTGCAGCACCTGCACGTTCTCACCGTCCCACTCGGTCTGCAGGTGGAACACCGCCCGCGGATCGGCGGCGAGGTTGCGCGCCTTCACCGAGCGCGGCTGCACGAAGACGACCACGGTGCCGTCGATCCACAGGAACCACACCGGGACCGCGTGCGGGAAGCCGTCGCGACCGGCCGTGCCGAGCCATCCCACCTCCTCCGACTCGAGGCGTTCGAGCGCGAGGGCGTGCAGCGGCACGGCGGGGTCGAGCACGAGCGGCGCCGACACGTCAGACCTCGGGCTCGCCGCTGATCAGCCCGCGCAGCCAGTCGCGGGCCTCGACGAAGACGTCGTCGGAGTAGCGCTCGGGGTAGTGCACGACGGCGCGGTCGGCGCGCGGATACGACCCGAGGAACACGACCTTCGGGCTGAAGCGGCGCAGCCCCAAGAGCGCGTCGGCCATGCGCTCGTCGTGGATGTGCCCGTCGGCGTCGATCACGAACCGGTACCGCCCGAGCGCGTCGCCGATCGGGCGCGACGCCAGCAGCGACAGGTTGATGCCGCGCGTCGCGAACTGCTCCAGCATCTCGAGCAGGGCACCGGGGTGGTCCTCGGGCAGCTCGGCGATGAGCGAGGTCTTGTCGGCGCCGGTGGGGGGCGGCGCCGCGACCGTGCGGCTCACCAGCACGAAGCGCGTCACCGCGTTGGGGTTGTCGCCGATGTGCTCGGCGAGAAGCTCCAGCTCGTGGTGCTCGAGGATCCCGGGCGGGGCGATCGCGGCATCCGCCCCGTTCGTGCCCTCGAGCACGCCCAGAGCGCTGGCGACATTGCTCGCGGCGGGAATGTGCGAATGCGCGGGAAGGGTCTCGGCGAGCCACTGCAGGCACTGCGCGTACGCGACCGGATGCGCCGCCACGACCGACACGTCTTCGAGACGCGTGCCCGGCCGGGCGACCAGCACGAAGTCGACCGGCACGAGGTACTCGCCCACGATGCGGAGCCCCGGCACGGTCGCGAGGGCGTCCTGCGCGGTCGACACGCCCCCGTCGACGGAGTTCTCGATCGCGATCATCGCGCCGTCCGAGGTTTCGTCGACGACGTCCGACAGCGCCTCGCCGACGTTGCGGACGGGCCGCCAGATCTGGTCGCGGGCCTCGGGCACCTGGGCGAGCGCGGCTTCGGTGAAGGTGCCGGCCGGCCCGAGATAGCTGTAGGTACGGCGCACGGATGCCTCTGCCAGGTCGGTCACGGCGTTCAGCCTAGCCGCGGCCGGCCCCCGCCCGCCCCCTTCAGCCTCGTGAGACCGCAGACCCACGCCGGTGCCGTCTCACGGGCCCGAGAACCCCGCGCGCACGGGCCTTGTCGGCGACGGCGGCTCGGTCTACGTTGGCGGCATCGATGTCGAACCCTCGCCGATACTGGGGCGCGATGAGGAGTTGGGCCGCCTCCACGCGCTGATCGCGGGCGCCCGCAACGGCACCGCCGGCGCCCTGCTGGTGGTCGGCGACCCCGGAATCGGCAAGAGCATGCTGCTCGGCGAGGCCGCGAAGTTCGCCGCGCACTGCCGCGTGCTCGAGCTCACGGGATTCGAGGTGGAGTCGGACTTCGCCTACGGGGGTCTGCAGCGCCTGGGCCGCGTGCTCGACGCGCAGACCGACCAACTGCCCGCCCACCACCGCAGCGCGCTGCTGGTCGCAGCCGGTCTGCGCGAGGGCCCGCCGCCGAAGCGGGCGCTCGTGGCGCTGGCGGCCCTGTCGCTGCTGTCGTCGGCGAGCGAGGTCGCACCGCTCGTGGTGCTCGTCGACGATGCGCACCACCTCGACCCCGAGTCGCTCGGCGTGCTCGGCTTCGTCGCGCGGCGGCTGTCGGCCGAGGCGGTCGCCGTGATCTTCGCGGCACGCGAGGAGGAGCCGGTCACCGCGGCGCTCGCCGGTGTGCCCGTGCAGCGCCTCGCGGGGCTGGAGCTTCCGGCCGCCGAGGCGCTGCTGACGCGGCTGGCGGGCGCGCCCCTGGACCCGGCGGTGGTGTCGGCGCTGACGGCGAGCACCGGCGGCAACCCGCTCGCACTCACCGAGCTGGCACTCGAGAGCGACCCCCAGCGGCTCACCCTCGCCGCGATCGCCCAGTCGCCGGCGCCCATCGGCGGTCGGCTCGAAGAGCACTACACCGCCCGCGTCCGCCGCCTCTCGCCCGACGCGCGCACGTGGCTGCTCGTCGCGGCGGCGGAGTCCTCGGGCGACGCCTCGGTCGTGCGCGCCGCGGCGGCGAAGCTGGGCCTGGCCGCCGACGCGTCGGCCGAACTCGAACGCAATCGGCTCGTCGAGATCCGCGACACGGTGCGGTTCCGGCATCCGATGGTCCGTTCGGCCGTCTACAACTCCGCGCCCGACGTCGAGCGGCGCGAGGTGCACGCGATCCTGCGCGTCGAGACCGCCGCGCGCGGACTCCCCGAATTCAGCGCGTGGCACGCGGCCGCGGCATCCGCCGGCACCGACGCCGACCTCGCGAGCGAGCTCGTCGAACTCGCCGACCGCGCGGCGACCCGTGGCGGGCTGTCGTCGCGGGCGAGCCTGCTCGCGCGAGCGGCCGGTCTCAGCCCGGACCCCGCGGTGCGGGACGAGCTGATCGTCGCCGCGAGCGAGGCGGCGATCGCCAGCGGCGCCGCGCGGCTCGCGCTGGAGCTGCTCGCGACCGTCGACGTCGAGGGCCTGACGGCGGTCACCCGCGGCCGCTATCTCTTCACGCGCGCGATCAGCGGGCTGTTCCTCGGCGACACTCCGGCGCTGCTGACGGGCGCGGCCACGCTGGTCGAGGCCGCCGACAGCTTCGGCTCGATCGCCCCCGAGGCCCAGCAGCGCGCCCTGATGCACGCGCTCAACTTCGTGCAGAGCGCCGAGCACCGCTCGGCGTCGATCTCGATGACCGAGCTCGGGCTGCGGTTCCGCGCGGGCGCGGACGCCGCGGACGGGACGTACGCCGTCATGCTGCGCGCGCTCGCGGCCTTCATCCTCGACCCGTACGAGGTGGCGCTGCCCCATCTCGAGGCGGCCGCGACGATGCTCGAAGGGCTCGACGACGCGCTGCTGCTCGAGTTCAGCTTCTGCACCGTGTCTCCGACGGTGGGCCTGTGGGACCCGGATGCCGCGGCCCGCCTGCTCTCGCGGACCGCCCGCGTCGCGCGAGAGCTGGGCGCCGTCCGCGAGGCCGACGCCGTGCTGTGGGTGCTGAGCGCCGTCGAGCTCACGCGCGGCGACCCCGCGCAGGCGAGCAGCTACATGGAGCAGGCGGCGCAGCTGCGCCGGGCGGTCGGCTACGCCGACGAGCAGGTCGTGAACGCCGCGCTGCTGCCGTGGCAGGGCGCCCCCGATGAGGCGGTGCTGCCGATCGCCGACGCGCTGGCGGCGGCGGGGTGGCACGGGGTCTGGCGGATGGCTGCCGCCGCGGTCGGCATCGGCCAGCTCGCCGACGGGCGCTTCGAGGATGCGTACGCGACACTGCGCCCGCTCGTCGCACAGCCCTTCCTGCAGGCGAGCTTCCACCAGCTCGGCGAGTTCGTCGAAGCGGCGGTGAAGACCGGCAGACGCGACGAGGCAGAGGCGACGGCGGGCGAGATCCACCGGCTCGCGCAGGTCAACCGCCGGCCCTGGCTGCTCGGAATCGACGAACGGTGCAGGGCGCTGCTGAGCGACGATGAGACGGCACAGGCTCACTACGAGGCATCCCTCGCCGCTCTGGACACGACCGAGGTGATCGGCGATCGGGCGAGGGCGCGCCTGATGTACGGCGAGTGGCTGCGGCGGCAGCGACGCCGCCGCGACGCGCGCGATCAGCTTCACGCCGCGCTGACGCTCTTCGAGCAGACCGGTGCGATGCGGTTCGCGGCGCGCGCACGACGCGAGCTCGCCGCGCTCGGCGAGAGCCCCGCGATGATCGCGCAGCCGGCGATCGCCCTCACGTCCCAGGAGGCGGTCATCGCCCGCCTCGCCGCCGACGGCGCGACGAACGCTGAGATCGGCGCGAGCCTGTTCATCAGCCGCAACACCGTCGATTACCACCTGCGCAAGATCTTCCGCAAGCTCGGTGTGAACTCGCGCCGGCAGCTCGCCGACGCCGTCCGGACGCCCGCGGGAGAGACCGCGTAGCGATCGCCGCGGGCGTCGAGACTACGTGCCGTGCGTGGTGCGCGGGACGCCGACCCGCGAGCACGATGGCGACCACAGACACACCACGAGGGGGTTGCCATGCCGTACGTGAACACGGACGACGGGACGCAGCTGTTCTACAAGGACTGGGGCGGCGGCAGCCCGGTGCTGCTCAGTCACGGCTGGCCGCTCAACAGCGACGCGTGGGAGGCCGCCGCCCTCTTTCTCGCCGAGCACGGTCACCGCGCGATCGCACACGACCGACGCGGTCACGGCAAGTCCGCCCAGACGTGGTCCGGCAACGACATGGACACCTACGCCGACGACCTCGCCTGCCTCATCGAGCATCTCGACCTTCAGGACCTGACGCTCGTCGGGCACTCCACCGGCGGCGGAGAGGTGCTGCACTACCTCGCCCGCCACGGCTCGGCGCGGGTCGCGAAGCTCGTCCTCGTCTCGTCGGTGCCCCCGCTGATGGTGCACACCGACGACAACCCCGGGGGCCTTCCGATCGACGTGTTCGACGGGATCCGCGCCGGCGAGGCGCACAACCGCTCGCAGCTCTACCGCGACCTCGCCGACGGCCCGTTCTTCGGGAACAACCGGTCCGGCGACGTGCCGCAGGGCACCCGCGACGCGTTCTGGCTTCAGGGGCTGGCATCCGGCACCCGCAACGCCCACGAGTGCATCGCCGCCTTCTCGGCGACCGATTTCCGCCCCGACCTCGCGAAGGTCGACGTGCCGCTGCTGGTGATCCACGGCGACGACGACCAGATCGTGCCGTTCGAGATCAGCGGGAGGCTGTCGGCCGCTGCCGTGCCCGGCGCACAGCTGATCGTGTACGAGGGCGGCGCGCATGGCCTTCCCGACACCGACCGCGAGCGGCTGCACGCCGACCTGCTCACGTTCATCGAGGCCTGACGGCCCCCACACGAAAGGCGACACCATGTCTGACGCATCCGTTCCCGCCCCGCTGCCGCCCGTCGTGCTGGTGCACGGGCTGTGGATGACCCCGTCCAGCTGGGACACGTGGGCCGGCCGCTTCCGCCAGCGCGGCCACGAGGTCATCGCACCCGGCTGGCCGGGCATCGACGACCGCAGCCCCGCAGACGTGCGCCGCGACCCGAGCGCGCTCGAGAACGTGTCGATCGTCGAGATCGTCGACTCGTACGACCGCGTGATCCGGGCACTGCCGGCCCCGCCGATCATCATGGGGCACTCGTTCGGCGGGATCTTCGCGCAGATGCTCCTGGACCGCGGACTGGGCGTCGCGGGCGTCGGCGTGGAGCCAGGGCAGCCAGCGGGGGTGCTCACGCTGCCGTTGTCGACCCTGCGCACCGGCTTGCCGATCCTCGCCAACCCGTTCCGCAAGTCCAAGGCGAACGCGTTCACCAAGCGGCACTTCCACTACACGTTCGGCAACGACCTCAGCCGCGAGGCATCCGATGTCGAGTGGGAGAAGTCCGCGGTCAACTCGGTGAACCGGGTGTTCTTCGAGGGGGTGCTGTCGCTGCCGAAGGAGAAGACCGGACTGACCCACGTCGATTTCCGCAAGCCCGACCGGGCGCCGCTGCTGCTCATCTCGGGCGAGATCGACCACGTCGCGCCGCCTGCGATCCAGAGGGCCGCGCTGAAGCACTATGCGCAGGGCACGGCCCTGGTCGAGCAGATCGAGTTCCCGGGTCGCACGCACCGCATCGTGAGCCAGGACGGCTGGGAAGAGGTCGCCGACTACGCCCTCGACTGGTCGATGGCGCACGCGCGCAGCGTGCCGGCCGCGCGCGCCGCCGCCGAGGCCACCGCCGGAAGGACGAAGACGAACGCGTGAACGGATGCCGCGCCGCGGCGCGGCCCGCATCGGGACGCTTGTCGTCGTGACGCCCGGCTCCCGTCGATGACGCCTCGACGGGACAGAATCGCCCTGCTCGCGGCAGACTAGGCCCATGAGCCGCGCAGGACAGCCAGCCGAAGCATCCGACCTCATCGACATCGATGAGCTGATCGGCGCCTACTACGACAAGAAGCCCGACCCCGCCGTCCCGGCGCAGCGCGTCGCGTTCGGCACGAGCGGTCACCGCGGGTCGGCGCTCACGTCGAGCTTCAACGAAGACCACATCCTCGCGACCACGCAGGCGATCGTCGACTACCGCACGTCGCAGGGCATCTCGGGGCCGCTGTTCCTCGGGCGCGACACGCACGGCCTCTCGCGCCCCGCCGAGCGCAGCGCCGTCGAGGTGCTCGTCGCGAACGGGGTGGATGTGCGACTGGACGCGCGCGACTCGTGGGTGCCGACGCCCGCCGTGAGCCACGCGATCCTGACCTACAACCGCGGTCGCGCCGCCTCTGACCCGGGCCGTGCCGACGGCATCGTCGTGACGCCCAGCCACAACCCGCCGCGCGACGGCGGCTTCAAGTACAACCCGCCCAACGGCGGCCCCGCCGACGTCGACGCCACGAGCTGGATCGCCGACCGCGCCAACGCCCTCATCGCCGCGGGACTCGAGGGGGTCGCGCGCACGCGCTACGCCGACCTCGACGGCGACGCGATCAGCACGTACGACTTCCGCGACGTGTACGTGCGCGACCTCGCGAACATCATCGACCTCGACGCGATCCGCGCGTCGGGCATCCGCATCGGGGCGGACCCGCTGGGCGGGGCATCCGTCGACTACTGGGCCCTCATCGGCGAGGTGTACGGGCTGAACCTCACCGTCGTGAACCCCGACGTCGACCCGACGTGGCGCTTCATGACGCTCGACTGGGACGAGAAGATCCGCATGGACCCGTCCTCTCCCTACGCGATGGCGGCGCTCGTCGAGCGGCGCCACGACTACGACCTGCTCACGGGCAACGACGCCGACGCCGACCGGCACGGCATCGTGACGCCCGACGCGGGGCTGATGAACCCCAACCACTTCCTGGCGGTCGCGATCGACTACCTCTACACGCACCGCCCCGATTGGCCGGCGGATGCCGCGGTGGGCAAGACCCTCGTGTCGTCGATGATCATCGACCGCGTCGTCGCCGCGCTCGGGCGGCGGCTGTACGAGGTGCCGGTCGGGTTCAAGTGGTTCGTTCCGGGCCTGCTCGACGGGTCGATCGCGTTCGGCGGCGAGGAGTCGGCGGGCGCGTCGTTCCTGCGGCGCGCCGGCGGGGTGTGGACGACCGACAAAGACGGCATCATCCTGTGCCTGCTCGCCGCCGAGATCCTCGCGGTGACCGGCAAGACGCCGTCGCAGCGCTACGCCGAACTCGAGGCCGAGTTCGGTGCGTCGACGTACAAGCGCGTGGATGCGCCCGCGACGCCGGCGCAGAAGGCGGCGCTGGCGAAGCTGTCGCCGGATGCCGTCACCGCGACCGAGCTCGCCGGCGAGCCGATCACGGCGAAGCTGTCGCACGCACCCGGCAACGATGCGGCGATCGGCGGCCTCAAGGTCGTGACGGCCGACGCGTGGTTCGCGGCGCGCCCGTCGGGCACCGAAGACGTCTACAAGCTGTACGCCGAGTCGCTGCGCGGCCCCGAGCACCTCGCGCAGGTGCAGGACGAGGCGCGCGAGGTCGTGACCGAGGCGCTCGGCGGCGCCTGACTCCCCCGCACGCGCGACCGTGTTCGACGTCGCTGCCGCGCTCGCCGCGCGGGGCGCGGCGTGCCTGCTCGTCGTCTACGCCGGTCGCGCCCGACGAAGACCGCAGGATCAGGAAGAATGGCACGAGGGTCGGGGCGGCCGATGCCGCCGCTCAACCCTGCGCGCCGCCTCGGCGTCGCGATCCCACACCCCACCCCGAGGAGTCCCATGACCTGGCTCGTGACCGGCGGTGCCGGCTACATCGGCGCGCACATCGTGCGCGCGCTCGGCGACGCGGGGCTGTCCCCCGTCGTCATCGACGACCTGTCCAGCGGCCACGAGGAGTTCGTGCCCGCGGGCGTGCCGTTCGCGCGCGGAACGATCCTCGACCGCGACCTGGTGGAGCAGACCCTGCGTGCGCACGACGTCGAAGGCGTGATCCACGTCGCCGGCTTCAAGTACGCCGGAGTGTCGGTCGCCCGCCCGCTCCACACCTTCGCGCAGAACGTCGAAGGCACGCGCGTCGTGCTTGAGGCGATGGAGGCGGCGGGGGTGTCGAAGATCGTCTTCTCGTCGAGCGCGGCCGTGTACGGCACGCCCGACGTCGACCTCGTCACCGAGGATCTGCCCAAGCGCCCCGCGTCGCCGTACGGGGAGTCGAAGCTCATCGGCGAGTGGCTGCTGCGCGACCAGGCGGTCGCGACGGCGGGGTCGGAGCATCCGCTTCGCCACACGTCTCTGCGCTACTTCAACGTCGTCGGCTCGGCGGACCCCGCCGTCTACGACACGAGCCCGCACAACCTGTTCCCGCTCGTGTTCGAGGCGCTGCTCGAGGGGCGCACGCCCCGCATCTACGGCGACGACTACGCCACCCCGGACGGCACGAACGTGCGCGACTATGTGCACGTGGCCGACATCGCGGCGGCGCACGTCGTCGCCGCCCAGCGCCTCACGACCGGCGAGCCGATCGAGCCGGCCTACAACCTCGGTTCGCACAACGGCCTGTCGGTGAGGCAGATCATGGACGCGATGGCGCGGGTCACCGGCATCGGCTTCACGGCCGAGATCACGCCGCGCCGCCCCGGCGACCCCGACCGCATCGTCGCCACCGGCGACGTCGCCGCGCGCGACCTCGACTGGCGCAACCGCTACACGCTCGATGAGATGGTCCGCTCGGGCTGGGAGGCCAGGCGCGCGGCGCGCTGAGCTTCGGCCGGTCGCAGAAGGCCCCGGTCAAGCCGGGCCGATCCCCATTCCGATGACGTTCGCCACTGGCGGGAACGGTCCTGTCGGCCTAGCGTCGGACGTGACGCCGCGCACCCCGAGCGGTGAGAGGAGACGACATGTCGCACATCACCGTGTCCACCGAGAACTCGGTCGACGTCAGGCTGTTCTACACCGATCAGGGTGTCGGTCAGCCGGTCGTGCTGATCCACGGGTTCCCGCTGAACGGCGAGTCGTGGGGCAAGCAGCAGGCAGCGCTGCTCGACGCCGGCTACCGCGTGATCGCCTACGATCGGCGCGGTTTCGGCGCGTCGACGAAGACGGCCTCGGGCTATGACTACGACACGTTCGCGAGCGACCTGAACGTGCTGATCGAGACGCTGAACCTCACCAACGCGGTGCTCGTGGGCTTCTCGATGGGCACCGGCGAGATCGCCCGGTACCTGTCGCGCTACGGCAGCGCGCGCATCGCGAGGGTCGCGTTCCTCGGGTCGCTCGAGCCGTACCTGCTCAAGACCGAGGACAACCCCGGCGGCGCCGGCCCGCAGGAGTTCTTCGACGGCATCTCGGCGTCGGTGCGCGAGGACCGGTACGCCTTTGTCGCCGGCTTCTTCAAGGACTTCTACAACCTCGACGACACGCTCGGCTCGCGCATCTCGCAAGAGGCCCTCGACGCGAGCGTGCAGGTCGCCAACCATGCCGGCAACGCGGCGATCGCAGCGGCGCCCCTGACGTGGCCGACGGACTTTCGCGCCGACATCCCCGCGGTGGACGTCCCGGCGCTGATCCTGCACGGCACGGCCGACAACATCCTGCCGATCGACGTCACCGCCCGCCGCTTCAGGGACCTGCTGCCCGAGGCGACCTACGTCGAGATCGAAGGCGCTCCGCACGGGCTCCTGTGGACCCACGGCGCCGAGGTGAACGAGGCGCTGCTGGCCTTTCTGCGCTCATAGGCGAACCGCCCTCACACGAGCATCGAGAGCGGATGCTCCATCCGCCGCACGAACGCCGCCAGCCACCGGGCGCCCACGGCCCCGTCGATCACGCGGTGGTCCGCCGACAGCGTCACCGACATGAGGGTGCCGACCGCGAGCGCGCCGTCGACGACGACCGGCGCCGGGCGCGCCGCGCCGACCGCGAGGATGCCCGCGTGCGGCGGGTTGATGATCGCCGAGAACGACCAGACGCCGTACATGCCGAGGTTCGAGACGCCGAACGCCGCGCCCTCGAGCTCGCCGGGTGAGAGGCGCCCCGCGCGCGCCCGCGCGGCGAGTTCGCTCACGGTCGCCGACAGCTCGGTCAGCGTCAGCCGGTCGACATCGCGCACGATCGGCGTCACCAGGCCGTCGTCGACCGCGACCGCCACGGCGAGGTCGATCGTGCGGTGCCGGCGGATCACGCTCTCGCCCCACGTCGCGTTGGCCTCGGGCACGTCGGCCAGCGCGCCGGCGACCGCCTTCAGCACGAAGTCGTTGACCGACACGTGCACGCCGGCCGTCTCGGCCATCTCGGTTCGCAGTTCCAGCAGCCGGTCGACGCGGCAGTCGGCCTCGAGGTAGAAGTGCGGCACCGTGGTCTTGCTCTCGGTGAGACGGCGGGCGATCGCGCGCCGCATGCGGGTGAGCGGGATCTCTTCGACGTCCCGAGCAGCGGATGCCTCGGCCCCGGTCTCGGGAACCTCCGGCGCAGGCACGGCGGTGGGCGCGGCCGGCCCGGTCCCAGACCCCGGCGCCGCAGCCTGCGCCTCGTACGCTTCGAGATCGCGCCGCACGACGCGCCCCCCGGGGCCGGAGCCCGGGATGAGCTCGAGATCGATCCCGCGCTCGCGGGCGAGGCGGCGCACGAGCGGGCTGACCAACCGGCGCTCGGCCGGTGGATGGTGCGACGCAGCCGCGGCGACCGCGCCGTCGCCTGGCACCCCCTCGACCGTCTCGCCCGGCGCGCCGACGAGGGCGATGGGCGCGCCGATGGCGACGTCGTCGCCGGCGGCCGCGAGCAGCTTGAGAACGGTGCCCTCGACCTCGGACGCGTACTCGATGACAGCCTTCTCGGTCTCGACCTCGGCGAGCGGCGTGCCGACCGACACGGACTGGCCGGGTTCGACCAGCCACGTCTGGATCGCGGCCTCGGTCGCCCCCGCCATCACCGCGGGCATGCGCACGACGGTCGCCATCACGCGCCCCCGAACCCGGCGCGCAGCCGCTCGATGCCGGCGACGACCTCTTCGGTGCGGGCGATCGCCGCGCGTTCGAGCACCCGCGAGATGCTGGGGCTCGCCTCGCCTCCGGTCACGCGCTGCACCGGCTGGTCGAGCCAGTCGAACAGGCGCCGCTGCACCTCGTCGGCGAGCCACCCGCCGTACGACGTGCCCTGCGCGCCCTGCTCGACGATCAGCACGGCGTTGGTCTTCTTGACGGATGCCTCGATCGTGGCCCAGTCCACTGAGGCACGGTCGAGCCACCGCAGGTCGATGACGTCGGCGTCGAGCCCGGTCTGCTCGACCGCTTCGAGGCAGTGCCGCACCATCGACAGGTAGCTGATGACGGTCGCCTCGGAGCCCTCGCGGCGAAGCCCGGCCCGGCCGAGCGGCAGGCGGTAGTCGAGGTCGCCTTCGGGGATCTCGTCGACCTGCCCGTACAGGTCGATGTGCTCGATCACGAGCACGGGGTCATCGAGCGCGAGCGCGGTGTTCATGAGCCCGATGTAGTCGGCCGCGGTCGAGGGCGCGACGATGCGCCAGCCGGGGCTGGTCGCGAAGACCCCCGCGGGATCCATGAGGTGCTGAGAGCCGTAGCCCGAGCCCATCGCGACCTTCGTGCGCAGCACGAGCGGCACCGGGTTCACTCCCCCGAACATGTGCCGCGCCTTGCCGATCTGGTTGAAGACCTGGTCGGCGGCCACCCACAGGAAGTCGGGGTACATGAACTCGACGACGGGCCGGAAGCGTCCGTCGAGCGCCATGCCACCGCCGAGCCCCACGAACGCGTTCTCGCTGATCGGGGTGCCGAGCACCCGCCCGGGGAACCGTGCCGCAAGCCCCTTCGTCGCGCCGTTCGTGCCGCCGGCGAGGCGGTGAACGTCCTCGCCGAGCACGACGATGCGCTCGTCCTCCTGCATGCGCCGGGCCATCACCGCCGCGACGGCGTCGACGAACTTCGTCGGCGCGAACGGCACGTCGGCGCCGATCGGCTCGAGCGTGCGACCGCCGTCGAGCTCGCTCGCGTCGCCGCGGATGCCGACGTCGACGAATGCCGGGTCCGGCCACAGCTCGGGGCGGATCCGGCGCTTGCCGGCATCGGCGGGGTCCGTCTCGAAGAGCCGCCCCGTCACCTCGCGCATCTCGTCGAGAGCCTGTGCCCGCACCGCCGCGATATCTTCGGGCGAGACGAGCCCGAGCGTCTGCAGTTCGGCGCCGACGCGCTGGAGCGGGTCGCGCGCACGCCACTGCCCCTCCTCCTCCTTCGTGCGGTAGCCGAAGGCGCTGCCGGGGTAGGGGCCGTTCTGGTGGAAGAACCGGTATACCTCGGCCTCGACGATCGCGGGGCCCCCGCCCTCGCGCACGCGCTCCTCGACCTCGCGCATCGCGAGGTGGACGGCCAGCGGGTCCATGCCGTCGACGCGCCAGGACGGCACGGCGAAGCCCTGTCCGCGCACCGACAGGCGCACATCGGCGGTGACCTCCGACACGTGCGTCGAGACGCCGTAGAGGTTGTTCTCGATGAAGAACACGACCGGCAGCCGCCACGTCGCGGCGAGGTTCATGCTCTCCAGCACCGACCCGATCTGGCTCGCACCGTCGCCGAAGAAGTTGATGGTGAGGTCGGTCGTGCCGGCGTGCCGCTGCGCCCACGCGTTGCCGGTCGCCATCGGCGCGCCGCCGCCGACGATCGCGTTGGTGCCCAGCGCGCCGGCGGGGAGCCACTGCAGGTGCATCGAGCCGCCGCGGCCGCTCGAGTAGCCCTGCGCGAGGCCGAGGATCTCGGCGAGGGTGCGCTGCAGCACCCCGTCGACGGCGGGGGTGACGATCGCCGCGAGGTCGTGTCGCCCGCCCGCGACGTGGGTGAGCGCCTTGGCGAGAAACTGGTGGTGCCCGCGATGCGAGCCGTTGACGGCATCCGTCGACCGCAGCCCGATGATCGAGCCGACCGCCCCGCCCTCCTGCCCGATGCTCGAGTGGGCAGGCCCGTGCACGAGCCCCTCTCCGGCGAGCTCGAGCACCGTCTCTTCGAACGCGCGGATGAGGTGCAGTTGGGCGAGCATGCCGGTCAGCAGCGCCGGATCGGCCGCCTTCCAGTCGTCCGGCGTCGTCGTGAGCTGCACCCACGCAACGCCGGTCTCGAGCCGCTCGTATGCGGGCATGGTCCCACCTCCTCATCGACGCCGGGCCACCGCGCGGCAGGCCGCGCACGCACAGCATAGGCGCGCGTTGCATCCAATCACAAGACTCTTCAGCCGGATGCCTCGACTCTCGCGCTCACGTCGGCCATACTTGGATCCAATCAAGGAGGATTGCCCATGCCCATCCCCGGCCTGCGCGGCAGCGACCACCTCGGCGTGACGGTGCCCGACCTCGACGAGGCCGACGACTTCCTGGTGCGGGTGCTCGGCGCCGAGCGCTTCTACGAACTCGGACCGTTCGCCTTCGACGAGGGCGACTGGATGCGCGAGCACCTGGGCGTGCACCCGCGCACGGTCATGCGGCGCCTGCGGTTCTTCCGCCTCGGCAACGGCACGAACCTCGAGGTGTTCGAGTACGAGCCCGCCGACGGGCAGGCGCCCGAGCCCCGCAACAGCGACCTCGGCGGCCACCACCTCGCCCTCTACGTCGACGACATCGACGCCGCCGTCGACTACCTGAGATCCGAGGGCGTCCGCGTGCTCGGCGAGCCGACAGCGAGCCGCCACGCGAGCGACGGGCAGCGATGGGTGTACTTCCTGAGCCCGTGGGGCATGCAGTTCGAACTCGTGAGCTATCCCGGCGGCAAAGCCTACGAGCAGGGCACCGACCGGCGCCTGTGGCATCCGGCCCGCCCCGCGGAATGAGCCGCGCGCGAGGACTGGCCCGCGAGAGCGAGGCGAGCCGATGACGATCGACCCGGGCCCCCGCACGCGCGGCGGCGACGCCGGCGCGCGCGTGGCCAACGCCCTGCGCGCGGGCATCCTCACCGGCCAGTTCGCGCCGGGTGCCCGCATCCGTCAAGAAGACCTCGCCGAGCGCTTCGGCGCGAGCCGCGTGCCCGTGCGCGAGGCGCTGCGCATTCTCGAGCACGAAGGACTCGTGACCCTCGTCGCCAACACCGGGGCATGGGTCGCGACGCTCACGCTCGCCGAGTGCGAAGAGATCTACCGCATGCGCGAACGGCTCGAGCCGCTGCTGCTGGCCTACTCCGCGCCGAACCTCGACCCCGGCGACCTCGACCGGCTGCAGGGGCTGTCGGAGCGCATGGCGCACACTGACGACGTCGACGCGTTCCTCGAGCTGGACCGCGAGTTCCACCTCGGCACGTACCGGCGCGCCCGCACGACGCAGCTGGGCGAGCTCGTCGAGAAGCTGTGGAACACCACCCAGCCGTACCGGCGCGCCTACACCCGCTCGATCGGGCCGGACGCCCGCCGCATCGCGAACGACGAGCACCACCTGATCGTCGCGGCCCTGCGCGATGGCGACACCGAGGATGCCGAGCGCGTGGTCGCCGCGCACATCCGGCGCACGCGCAGGCAGCTGTCGCGGCATCCGCACCTGTTCGAGACGATCCGCGAGGTGCCGTAGCGGAAGCCGCCGTCGCGCGGCGCGAGTCACACCGCGGCGAGCAGCTCCCCCAGCAGCGCGGGATCGGGGTGCAGCGCGCGACGCTCGATGCGGTGGGCGAGCGCGACGACGGCGTCGTTGACGGGCGTCGGGATGCCGCGCTCGCGGCCGGTCGCCGAGACGTGCCCGTTGAGGTCGTCGACCTCGCTGTGGCGGCCCTTCGTCCAGTCCTGCAGCACCGTCGTGGTCGCACCGGGCACCACGAAGCCCGCGAAGAGCTTGTCGGTCATGGTGTCCACGACGGTCGCAGGGTTGTCGACCTCGTGCGGCTCGAGACCGAAGATCGGCAGGATGCCGTGACCCAGCGCCTGCCCGACGGCCAGCGCCTCGTTGCCCGCCGCGACCATGACGTCGCGGAAGCCGGGGGTGTGCAGCGCCTCGAGCATCGGCAGCCCGAGGATCGCCGAGGTCACCAGCAGCGTGCAGTTGCTGACGAGCTTCATCCACTTGGCCGACGCGATGTCGGAGGCCACGGCGACCGTGCCGGAGTGGCGCAGCAGCGCGGCGACCTCGTCCACGCGGTCGACGGGGCCGCCGGGCAGGGCGCCCACCGCGTACCACGACCGCGCGAGGCCGGTGTGGCGGTGCACGATGCCGGGCTCGTCCATCGTGGCCGAGCATTCGATGACCGCGCCGATGGTCCGGCCCGCTCCCACCACCTCTTCGACGACCCTCGCGGTCATGCCGTTCTGCACTCCGGCGAGAACCCCGTCCGGGGCGAGGTACGGCTCGATCAGCTGCGCCGCCCATCGCGAGTCGTAGGCCTTCATGAGCATCAGCACCACGTCGAAGCGCTCGGTGAGCTCGGCCACCTCGCACAAGTGGATGACCCGCGGGCGCACGTGCAGCTCGCCCTCGGGCGAGAGAATGCGCAGGCCCTCGGCGCGGATGCGCTCGACATGCGCCGGCCACTGCTCCACGAGCAGCGGGTCGAGCCCGGCAGCGGTCAGATCCGCGCCGATCGACGCGCCGTTCGCCCCCGCCCCGAGCACCGCGATGCGCGCGCCTGCCATGATGCCCCCTCCGTCGGGTGGACCCGATGATACAGCGCCGATGTACACCGGCGACCGGTACGCTGTGATTCTGCGGCACCCGTGGGCGTGCTGTACACCCCTGCTGGACGATCCCCTGCTGGACGATCCCCCGCTGAGACGACTCGACGAAGAGAGACAGGCCGATGATCCTGCACATCGCATCATTCCGCTGGAAGGACGAGGTCACCGAGGCCGACGTGGCCTCCGCCACCGAGGCGCTGCAGCGCATGGCAGCCGGCATCCCGGTGCTCGACTCGTATGTGGTGGGCCCGAACCTGCACCTGCGCCCCGGCGGCGCCGACTACGGCGTGGCCGCGATCGTCGCCGATGCCGCGGCGCTGGACGCCTACCTCGACGACCCCGCGCACAAGGCCGTGTACGAGTCGCACCTGGGCTGGATGATCGCCGAGCGCACCGCCGTGCAATTGCCCATCTCCGAGGGCTCGCTGAGGTGACGACCATGCGGGCGGCCGTGCTGCACGCATTCGGCGACCTGCGCATCGACGAGAGGCCCGTGCCCGAGCCCGGTCCGGGCGACGTGCTCATCCGGGTCACGGTGTGCGGGGTGTGCGGCAGCGACGCGACCGAATTCGGCCGCGGGCTCGTGCTCGCGCAGCCTCCGGTGACGCTCGGGCACGAGTTCGCCGGTGTCGTGGAGGCGATCGGCGCGGGCGTCGAGGCACTCGCGATCGGCGCATCCGTCGTGTGCGGCGCGGGCGTCTCGTGCGGCGCGTGCAAGCCGTGCCGTCTGGGCCGCACGAACCTCTGCCGCAGCTACACCACGATCGGCTTCCACCACGACGGGGGCCTCGCCGGCTACGTCGTGGCCCCGGCATCCATCGTCCTCGACGTGACCGCGGCCGCCCTGGCCCCCGACACCCTGGGGCTCGCGCAGCCGATGGCGATCGGCGTGCACGCGACGCGCCGCAGCGGACTGCGCGAGGGACAGGATGCCGTCATCGTCGGCGTCGGCGGCATCGGCGCGTTCATCACCGTGGCCGCCGCAGCCACCGGTGCGCGCATCCTCGCCGTCGACCCCAACCCGGCGCGGCTCGAGCTCGCCCAGCGCCTCGGCGCGACGGCCGGACTCGTGGCCGGGGCGACGCCGATCGCCGAACGCCTCGATGAGCTGGGCATGGACGCCGACGTGTTCTTCGAAGTGAGCGGATCGGCGCCCGGGCTCGCCTCGGTGCTCGAGGCCGCCCGGCCGGGGTCGACGATCGTGCCCGTCGGTGTGCAGCGCGGCGAGGCGCCGGTGCCGCTCGGGCGCTGGACGCTCAGCGAGCACACGATCGTCGGCACCGTCGCGCACGTCTTCGGCGACGACTTCCCCGAGGCGATCCGCCTGCTCGCAACGCGCCCGGACTGGTCCGACATCGCCGGCGAGGTGCTGCCGCTCGACGAGCTCGTCGACGACGCGCTCACTCCCCTGCTGCGCGGCGGCTCGACCCGCATCAAGACGCTCATCGACCCGTGGGCCAGAGCGCGCCGCCCCGCCGTCCACACCCGATAGGACGGCGGCAAAGCCGCGCCGCCCTCTCCTCATCTTCCCGAAAGCGCCTGCCCTCAGCGATCGCGCAGCGCGGCGATCACGGGACGCCGGTCCAACGGCCGGTCAGGCGCCGAGGTCGTCCATCGCGCGCAGCACGTCGACGGCAGAGGCCGGGGCCGCGCCGGGCTCAGCGGCGGCAGAGCCCGGAGCGTCGGGCAGCGCCTGGTTCTGCTGGCGGCGACCCACGACGAACCACACCCCCTTGGCGGGCACCGAGCCGCGGTTGGAGTAGAGGTGCGGGCGCACCGAGTCGAACTGCAGCGAGTCGCCCGGGCGCAGCACGTGCTCGTCGAACTCGAGGTGCAGTGTGAGCTCGCCCTCGACGAGGTAGGCGTATTCGACGCCGGCGTGGCGCATGAGCTTGCCCTCGACCGAGCTCGACGCCCCCGGCTCGTAGGTCACCAGCAGCGCGTCGGCGGGACCGCCCGCGCCGGCGGCGAGCCGCTCCCACCGCACGCCGTTCTCCATCTCGATCACGGGGTTGTCGGCCGCGCGCTGCACATCGGGCAGGGCAGGGCCGGTGTGGCCGAACAGCGGCGCCGGCTTCGAGCCCGGCGCCTGGATGCCCAAGAGCTCGTCGAGCGAGACGCCGAGGTGGTTCGCGAGCGCGTACAGCGTTGCCACCGACGGCTGGGTCTTGCCGATCTCGACCTGCGAGATGAGGGATGCCGACACCCCGAGCGCCTGCGCGACGCTGCGCAGGCTCATCCCGCGCTGCAGTCGCGCCTCGCGGATGCGTGCGCCGAGCATGTCCGGCATTGCGTGTCCCCCGTCCCGGCCGGACGACTTCGCCGCGCGCCGTCCCGTCATTGTAGAGCCAGGGTGCTCGCCACATGTCCAGTCAGAGCCGATGCCGATCGACGAACCGGCGGGACGAGGCATCCGCTGGCCTGCATTCGCGTGAATCTGCCTGCAACACGCCACGACAGACCGTTAAGCTATGCTTCACACGCGCGAGCGACACGCCGCTCCCGACGGAGGAGGACTCGATGAAGAGCACCGGCTCGACCGGAACCAACGCCGTCGACTGGGAGGAGCGCGTCGACATGGAGCGGCTGCGCGACGATCGCCTCGCGCGGCTGAAGGCGCAGCTGGCGGCATCCGATCTGGGCGCCGTGCTCGCGTTCGACTTCTCGAACATCCGGTACATGAGTGCGACGCACATCGGCACGTGGGCGATGGACAAGCTCATCCGGTTCGCGCTTCTGACCCGCCGCACCGACCCGATCGTGTGGGACTTCGGGTCGGCGGCGAAGCACCACGCGCTGTACAACCCGTGGCTGGACGTCACGACGTCGGAGCTCGACGCCGACCCCCACGCCCCGCACGAGGGGGCGAAGCGTCCGCGGCTGGAGTCGGGCGCGCGCGCGGGCATCTCGACGCTGCGGGGGGCCTTCCCGCCCGACGCAGAGATCGCCACCGACCTCGCCCGCAAGATCAAGCGCGAGCTCGAGAAGTTCGGCGTCGCGAACGAGCCGCTGGGCGTCGACGTGATCGAGCTGCCGGTGCTCATGGCGCTGCAGCGCGAGGGCATTCAGGTCGTCGACGGCCAGCAGGTGTTCATGGAGGCGCGCCGCATCAAGACGGGCGACGAGATCCGGCTGCTCACGCAGGCCGCGTCGATGGTGGATGCCGCGTACGAAGAGCTGTACCGGTTCCTGCGGCCGGGCGTGCGCGAGAACGAGGCGGTGGGCCTGGTCGCCAAGACCCTGTACGACCTCGGCTCGGAGTACGTCGAGGGCGTCAACGCGATCTCGGGCGAGCGGTGTTCGCCGCATCCGCACGTGTTCTCGGACCGGCTCATCCGCCCGGGTGACCCGGCGTTCTTCGACATCCTGCACAGCTGGAACGGCTACCGCACGTGCTACTACCGCTGCTTCGCGGTGGGCTCGGCGAGCTCGGCCCAGCGCGACGCCTACACCCGCGCCCGCGAGTACATGGACCGCGCGATCGCGCTCGTGAAGCCCGGCGCGACGACGGCCGACATCGTCGAGGTGTGGCCGACCGCGCAGGAGTTCGGCTTCCCCGACGAGATGGCCGCGTTCGCGCTGCAGTACGGGCACGGCGTGGGCCTGTCGATCTGGGAGAAGCCGATCTTCTCGCGCCTCACCTCGCTCGAGCACCCCGAAGAGATTCAGGAGGGCATGGTCTTCGCCCTCGAGACGTACTGGCCCTCCGCCGACGGCTGGGGCGCGGCGCGCATCGAAGAGGAGGTCGTCGTCACCGCCGACGGCTGCGAGGTCATCACGAAGTTCCCCGCCGAAGAGCTGCTGGTGGCCGGCTCCCGCTACATCGCGGTGGGCGGACCGCTCAGTCTCGAACGCGACTCTCAGTCGCACCGCAACACCGTGTGGGGCCGGGGCGAGGCGTGAGCTCGAACGAACACGGCGGCGCGACGCTCGGCTTTCTCGGGGTCGGCACGATGGGCGCTGGCATGGCCGGTCGCCTGATCGCGGCAGGGCACGACGTCGCCGTGTGGAACCGCTCGCCCGAGCCCGTCGAGCGCCTGGTGGCCGCGGGGGCGCGGGATGCGGCATCCGTCGCCGGCGCCCTCGAGGCCGACGTCTCGTTCTCGATGCTCGCGAACGACGAGGCGGCGCTGGCCGTGCTCACGCCCGACGCGATCGCGCACGCGGCCGGGCGCACGCACGTCATGATGGCCTCGATCAGTCCCGCGCTGTCGGATCGATTGACGGATGCCTTCGCCGCGGCGGGCGCGAGGTACGTGGCGACCCCCGTGCTGGGGCGTCCCGAGATCGCGGCGGCGGGTCAGCTCAACATCCTGGCCGCCGGCGACCCGGCCGCCCTCGACGACGTCGAGCCGTACCTCGAGGCGATGGGCAGGCGCGTGTGGCGGCTCGCGGATCGCCCGTCTGTCGCGAACGCGGTGAAGGCGGCCGTCAACTACGACATCATCCACGCGCTGCAGGCGATCGGCGAGTCGGTCGCGATGACCGAGCGGCTCGGCGTCGACCCGGCCCTGTTCACCGAACTGCTGTCGAGCACGCTGTTCGGCGGCGTCGTCTACACCGGGTACGGCGGCATGATCGCGCGGCAGGCGTACTTTCCGCCCGGGTTCCAGATCGCCCTCGGCCGCAAGGACCTCGACCTGGCCGCGCAGGTCGCCGAGGCCACCGGCGTGCGACCGGCCACGATGCCGGCGCTCATCGAGGTGTTCGAGAAGGCCCTCGCCGACCCTGAGCTGCGCGGCGCCGACTGGTCGGCGATCGCCGAGGTGTCGCGGCGCGACCTGTGACCCGGGGTCGCGGGGCGTCGCCGGAGGCCGCGGGCGGCGGCCTGGTCCCCGTTACAGCAGCGCCGAGCCGCGGTCGACGTAGAGGTTGACCGCCGAGACGCCGCGGTTGCGCAGCAGGAACTGCACCGCGTCGACCACGTCGGCCATCGTCGCCAGCTCGCCGCCGGGCGTGTGCCGCTTGTAGCCGTCGAGCACGCCCTCGGGCTTGCTCGCCCAGAACGGGCTGTCGCCGATGATGCCCGGGTGGATCGCGTTGACGCGGATGGGGGCGAGCTCGAGCGCGAGCGAGGTGAGCAGGCCCATGACTCCGCCGTTGATCGACGAGACGGTGGTGGATCCCGGGTACGGAAGGTCTTTCGCGCGCCCGCCGAACAGCACGATGCCGGTGTCGACGGTGGGCTCGAGGCGGTCCAGCAGCGCGTTCACGGTGGCGGCGTAGCCGACGAGCTTCAGGGTGACCAGGCGGATCGCCCGATCGATGCCGTAGTCGCGCACGGTGTTCGCGTCGCGCTCGATCGCGGCGAGGACGAGCCCGTCGACGCGGCCGACCGATGCCAGCTGCCCCGCGATCGTGGCGGGTTCAGAGATGTCCAGTGCCACTGGCGTGGCCTGCGGCCCGAGTCCTGCGGCGATCTGCGCCGTGCGGGCCTTGTCCCTGCCGGTGATGACGACGCGGTCGCCGCGGGCGATCGTGTCCTTCGCCAGTTCGAGACCGATGCCGGACGTGCCGCCGACGATGACGATGTTCCTGTCGCTCACGCGTGCTCCTCGGGTGTCCGCGTCGACGTTGACAAAGCGGGACTGGACACCAGTGTTCAGTATTGCTAAACCTGAGTCAAGCTGACCGGCTCGGCCGGATGCGACCCGCGCACCCCCCGACGAACGGCCCGCGCTGCGATGGCGCAGCACCTGACGGCAATCAAGGAGGATGAGCGTCACATGTCCGGCACCCCAGCCCCCGCCCCCAACCAGCCCATCGTTTTGCGCAACGGCATCGTGCTCACGATGGACGACTCCCACACCGTGCTGCCGCAGGGCGACGTGCTCGTCAGAGACGGCAGGATCGCCGAAGTGGGCGTCGGCATCCAGGCGCCGGACGGCGCGTTCGAGATCGACGCCAAGGGCGGCATCCTGATGCCCGGCATGGTCGACACCCACCGCCACATGTGGCAGTCGGCCATGCGCGCGTACGGCGCCGACTGGACGCTCACGCAGTACTTCGTCTGGTACTACCTCGAGCACGGCATGAAGTTCCGCCCCGAGGACATCGCCGCGGGCAACCTCATCTCGGCGCTCGACGCGGTCGAATCCGGCGTCACGACCAGCGTCGACTGGTCGCACGGCCTGCGCACGCCCGACCACGGCGAGGCCGCGCTCGAGTCTCTCGCGACCTCGCCCGGCCGCTACGTGCTCGCCTACGGCAACCTGGCGGGTGCGCCGTGGGAATGGTCGCAGGATCCGGCCGTCCGCTCGGTCATCGAGCGCGCGCGCGACGACTCGCGGCTGTTCGGCGCGCAGCTCGCGTTCGACGTGCCCGGCGACGAGAGCTTCCCCGAAGCCCCCGCGTTCGCCCTCGCGCGCGAGCTCGGGATCGACGTGACGACGCACGCGGGCGTGTGGGGTGCCACGGGCGACAACGGCATCCGGCTCATGTACGACAACGGCGTCATGCAGCCGGGGTACATCTACGTGCACGCGGCCACGCTGAGCGACGACTCGTACATGAAGATCGCCGCGACCGGCGGCACGATCTCGCTCGCGACCGAGAGCGAGCAGACCTGCGGTCAGGGCTACCCGCCCTCATTCGCGCTGCGCAAGCACGGCATCCCGGCGTCGATGTCGATCGACACGAGCGTGTGGTTCTCGGCCGACATGTTCTCGGCGATGCGCACGACCATCGGCGCCGACCGCGCCCTCGAGCACTACATCGCGCACCAGTCCGATCAGACGATCACCCACGCCACCATCCGCGTCGAGGAGGTCGTCGACTGGGCGACCCGCGGCGGAGCCAAGGCCCTCGGCAAGTGGGACCAGATCGGCAGCCTCGAAGCCGGCAAGCTCGCCGACGTCGTGCTCATCAAGAACGACGCCTCCCCCACGATGGTGCCCATCGTCAACCCCTACGGCCACGTCGTGTACCAGGCCGGCCGCGGCGACGTGCACACCGTGCTCGTCGGCGGCGCGCCCGTCAAGTGGGAGGGCAAGCTGTGTTCGGGCGACCTGCCGGGCGTGCGCACGAAGCTCGAGAACACGATCGAGTACCTCAAGGCCGAGCTCGGCGAAGAGACCTGGAAGGCCGGGATGAACCCCGAGATCCCCGAGGTCGAGATCCTCAGCAACCCGTACCAGTACCGCCGCGCCGACGCGCGCTGAGCAGCGGCAGATACCCTCGGGGAGTGACCTCGCCCGAACCCCGCGACGCACCGCTCGTGCGCATCGCCGCAGGAGCCGTCCGCGGATCGTGGCGACGCGCGGGCGCCGCCGACCGGTCGGCGGCGTTCCTCGGCATCCCGTTCGCGAAGCCTCCCGTCGGAGACCTGCGCTTGGCCGCGCCCGTGCCGCCGGATCCGTGGGAGGGCGAGCTCGACGCGACGGCCTACGGCGCGACGCCGCAGCGCGGCGACCAGGGCATCACCCTGATCCCCGAGCCCTCGATCCCCGGCCCGTCCACTCTCAACGTCAACGTCTACACCCCCGCCCCGGGCGATGCGGCCGCGCTGCTGCCGGTGCTGGTGTGGATCCACGGCGGGGCGTTCGTCTCGGGGTCGCCGGCGAGCCCGTGGTACGACGGTCGCGCCTTCGCCCGCGACGGCGTGGTCACGGTGACCATCTCGTACCGGCTCGGCTTCGACGGGTTCGGCGCCGTCGCCGGCGCCCCGTCGAACCGCGGCGTGCGCGACTGGCTCGCCGCCCTGGAATGGGTGCGCGACAACATCGCGGCGTTCGGCGGCGACCCGGGCCGGGTCACGATCGCCGGGCAGTCGGCGGGCGGCGGGGCGGTGCTGACACTGCTCGGGATGCCGGCTGCCCAGAGCCTCTTCCACCAGGCGTGGGCGCTCTCGTCCGCGCTCGGCGATGTGCCGCCCGAGCGCGCGAAGACCCACGCGGCGAAGCTCGCCCATCTCGCGGGCGTCGAGCCGTCGCGGGAGGGCTTCATGCGCGCGTCGGAGCGCACGCTGCGCAACCTGCAGCGCGAGGCGGCCGCCACGCCCCGGTCGGGACGGCTCGCCAGCCTGCACGCGATTCTCGAGGACGGCCTCGAGTGGGGCCCGATGATCGACGGCGACCTGCTGACCGGCCCCACCGTCGCGGCGCTTCGCGCGGGGATCGGCGCCGATAAGCCGCTCGTGCTCGGCGCGACCGACGACGAGTTCACCATGCTCGCCGACGACGCGCGGCGAGCGCTGCGAGCCGTGCCGGCCCGTGCCGGCCTGGCCCTTCTGCATGTGCCGCCCGCCGTCGCCCGCGCGTACCTCGCCGCGAACGGCCCGCAGCGCCGCAAGGGCACGGCGGCGGTGCTCGGCCGCTACGCCACCGACGTGATCTTCCGCAGCCTCGTCGTGCGGGTCGCCGAAGCCAGGACGGATGCCGCGCGCGACGCGGCCACGGCGGGCGGGGCATCGGCTGCCGCGACGTGGGCGTATCGGTTCTCGTGGGTTTCGCCCGCGAAGGGCTGGTCGTGCCACTGCCTGGACGTGCCGTTCTTCTTCGACTCACTCGACGCGCCCGGGGTCACGGCGATCGCCGGCCAGAGCGCGCCGCGTGCGCTCGCGGACGCGCTGCACGGGTCCGCCGTCGCCTTCGTGCGCGGCGGCGACCCCGGCTGGACCCCGTGGTCGACGCGCCGCGGCGCGACGAGGGTGTTCGGGGGCGAGGCATCCCGCCCCGACGTCGATCCCGACGGCTACGCGAGCGTGCGCGCCCTCGTCTGACTTCGGGCCGAGAACCGCCGCGACGCGATGCGATGGCATACGGATGCCCCGGCACCGCGTGGTGCCGGGGCATCCGTATGCTTTGCCCGGTGTCAGCTCCGCGCGCGCGTGCGGCGACGTGCGATGGCGATCGCCCCGCCGGCCAGGAGCATCGCGAGCGAGAGGGCGAGGGCCGCAGAGGCCGTGCCGGAGTCGCCGCCGGTGACCGCGAGCCCTCCCGTGATCGTGATGTCGGCCCAGCCGATGAGGTTGCCCTCGGCGTCGAGCACCGCGATGCGGTGCGAGCCCGCGGGGGTGCCCGTCGGGATCGTCGCCCGCACCGTGCCGTCGGCGGCGACCGTGGTCGTGCCGATCAGCTGCGGCGTCGAGTACAGCCACACCGTGACCGTCTCACCCGCGTGCTGGACGCCGACGTCGATCACGATCTGCTGGCCGGGGGCGGCGCTGGCCGGAGCCGTGATCGTGCCGCGGTTGCCCTCGACGAGCTGGTCCCCGGGCACCGGTGTCGGCGTGGCGCCGGGGTCGGTCGGGTCGCCGGGGTCGCCGGGGTCGGTCGGATCGGTCGGGTCGGTCGGATCGGTCGGATCGGTCGGGCCGGTGGCCTCCTCGACCGTCACGGGCAGGGTCACCGTCGTGCCGCTCTCGACCGCGACCAGCGTGAGGGTGTGCGCACCGGCCGCGGTGGCGGCGGGGACGACCGTCGCGACCGTCGCGGCGCCCGCGGTGACCGTCACGGTGCCGATCGACTCGCCATCCAGCCGCACGTCGAGCGACGTGTTCTGCGGCGAGCCGAGGCTCGTGAGGTCGAGCCCGGCGACATCGACGTCGAGCGCAGCGCCCGCCTGGGCCGTGGTCGGCACATCCGCCACCTGCACGGCCTGCCGGGCGAAGTCGGGCGGAAGACCCGGGTTGGCCTGCAGGTAGGCGACCCACGCGTCACGGTCTACGAGGCCCGAGTCGACGTCGTCGGTGCCCTCAGTGAGGATCCGGAAGTTGTCGCCGCCCTCCAAAAGGAACGAGAACGTGCCGATGCGGTACGGCGCGGCGGGGTCGATCGGCTCGCCGTCGACCGTGATCGACGTGATGTGCGAGCCCTGGGCGGCAGCCGGGTCGAACGTGTAGGTCACGTTGTCCGACAGCCCGAGCTGCAGATACGGACGGCTCGGGATCGTCCCGTCGGGCAGCACCTGCCACTGCTGCTCGAGCAGCGTCTTGACCTGCGCGCCGGTGAGCGTCGTGGTCCACAGGTTGTTCGCGAACGGGAGCACGCTGTTGGCCTCGGCGTAGGTGACGACCCCGTCGGGCGCCTCGAACAGCTCGGCCCGCAGGCCGCCGGGGTTCACGACGCCGATCTGCGCGCTTCCGTACGCCGGGGCGGCCAGGGTGTCCACCAGGGCGTCGGCGACGAGGTCGCCCAGCGTCGACTCGCTCGCCCGGTCGTCACGACCGGTGGTCGGCAGCGGCCCGGGGCCCGTGTAGCTCCCGCCGACGAACGACCCGCCCGCGAAGGCGGTGGTGATGTCGGCCGTGATCGAGCCGACGCGCTCGGTGCCCACCACGTCGGCCACATCCAGCGCGGCATCGACGATGCCTGCCACCTCCGCGACCCGCGGGTAGGTCGTAAGGAGCGTCGCCTCGGGGGTCGCCGTGCGGGGGACGTTCGCCTGCGTGTGCGCGGTCACCTCGTCGGCCACCGGGTCGTACGTCAGCACGACCTTTCCGATGAAGTCGCCGTACGAGCCGGTCTGCACGATCGGCCGCGTGCCGCTCTCACCGGGCACCGGCGCCTCCCACGCGTACTGCTTGTGCGTGTGGCCCGTGAAGATCACGTCGACCGCGGCCGAGGTGTCCTCGACGATCGCCGCGAACGGACCGCCCGCCGCGACCTCCTGCTCGAGCGTGGCGCCCTCGGGTGTGCCGGCGCCCGCGCCGTCGTGGTACTCGGCGACGATGACATCCGCCTCGCCGTTGCCCTCGTCGCCATCGGTCAGCAGCGCAGCGACGCGGTTGACGGCCTCGACGGGATCGCCGAAGTCGAGGGTCGCGATGCCGCCGGGGCTCACCAGCGTGGGCGTCTCCTGGGTCACCACGCCGATCACGCCGACCGTGACCCCGCCCATGTCGAGCAGTTCGTACTCGTCGAGCGCGGGCGTGGTCGTGCCCTTCAGGTACACGTTCGCACCGAGGTAGCTGAAGTCCGCGGCGGGGATCACCCGGTCGGTGAGGTCGGCGAACCCGCGGTCGAACTCGTGGTTGCCCACCGCCGACGTCTGCAGGCCCAGCGCGTTGAGCACATCGATCGTCGGCTGGTCCTCGGCCACGGCCGACGCGAACAGCGACGCGCCGATGTTGTCGCCCGCCGACAGGAACGCGACGGGGCCGGATGCCGCGGCACGCTGCTCCTCGATCGTGCCCGCGAACTTCACCGTTGTGTTCGTGTCCATCGTCCGCGGCGGGCTTCCGACGATGCGCCCGTGGAAGTCGTTGATGTTGAGGAACGTCAGGTCGATCGGCTCCGTCGGCTCCGCGCTCGTGCACGACAGCGTGCCGGCGCGCAGCGAATGGCCGTCGGTGTCGCCGTCATCGGTCCACACCACCTCCTGCGCTCCGTCGACGCACGTCGAGAACGGGGCGATGGCCATGCCCTCGTTGTTGAGGTTCGGCATTCCCGCGGGACGCGCATACGAGTGCGCGACCTCGAAGTCGCCGTCTGCGACCGTCAGGAGGTTGTAGACGCCTCCGCAGCTGTCGTCGCACAGCGCCCACAGGGCGCCGCGGTCGGCGTCGTAGGCGACGTCCATCGACCAGGGGAAGCCGGAGCGCTCGACCTTCACCTCGACCGGTGCGGAGCCGGGAACGAGCGAGAAGAAGTGCAGCGCACCCGTGCCCTCGACCGCGGTGACGAACAGCCCGGACGTCGGCTGGTCGCCCGCCGTGTACGCGGCGCCGTCGACCTCCCATCCCGAATCGACCAGGAACCCGTCGGGCACGTAGGCGATGCCCTCGAGGCCGAGGTTCGTGCCGGTCGTGACGAACCCGTTCACGTCCCACTCGGCGGTGGCGACGAGCTCGGTCGTGGCATCGGTCACCCCGCTCACGTCGAACCGCGCGATCTTGTTGTACGAGGTGTCCTTCGCGCGTGCGTTGTCGCGCTCGGAGGTCACGTAGACCGCGCCGTCCGGGCCGACCGCGACGCCCTCGGAGTCCAGCTCGCCGCCACCGTCGGCGAAGCGCAGCGGCAGGCCGCCGTCCCACTCGGGGAAGGTCTCGTAGACCCCGCCCACCTTGTGCATCTTGAACAGGCGGCCCTTGTTCATCGCCACCCACAGGATGCTCGGGTCGCTCGGGTCGAACGTCGCGCCCGACACGTCGCCCTCGTCGTTGGCGTCGAGGTCGGTGAAGGCGTCGACGCCGTCGACGACCGAGATCTCGGCCGCACCCGGCCACGCCTCGGTGGTGAGCGCGGGGCACGCGTTGGCGGCATTCCACGTCGCCGTGGGGGTCTCGACGTACGAGACGGCACCGAACAGCTCGCAGCGGCTGTATGAGGCGATGCCGTCCTCGAACCACGTGTGACCGACGACGCTCGCGCCGTCGCTCGGCCGGCGGATCGTCAGCGAGTCGGCGCTGTCGAGGCCGACGATGCCTTCTGCGACGTAGAACGCCCCACCCGCCAGAGTGGTGCCGGCCGGAACGGTGTGGACCACCGCGGCGCCCGCGTCGACCAGCTCCCAGCCCGAGATGTCGACCGGCTCGGTGCCGGTGTTCAGCAGCTCGGCCTTGCCTGCGACGTTCGAGACCTCGTTGAGGACGACCGTGGTCGACAGCGCGCGGAACTTCGTCTCGCACGAGTCGGTGTTGTCCTGCCCGAAGCTGTTCTCGGTCACGCTCCAGAACTCGTCCGAGCCGTCGGGGCACGCGGCGAAGGCGACCGCGGCGGACGCGAACGTGTCGGACACGCCTGCGGTGCCGTCGCCGTACGCCTGCTCATCGACGAGCTGGCGGGTCGCGGCATCCGCTCCCGGGCCGTAGATCTTCACCGAGTCGCCCTCGCCCGACAGGCCCTTCTTCGACGAGAAGGCGACGTAGCCGCCCGCCGGGATCACCCAGGACGACGCCGGCTGGAACGCCGCGCCGTCCCACACCTTGAGGTCGGCGAGGGTCAGGGGCGAAGCGCCGGATGCCGCGCCGCTGTCGGTCTGGTACCAGCCTTCGATCGTGACGTCGTTCTCGCCCGTGTTGACCAGCTCGATCGCGTCGCCGAAGCCGGGGTTGCCCTCGTCGTCGTCGTTGAGCGAGGCGATCTCGTTGATCTCGATGTCGTCCCAGTTGGGGTCGAGCGTCGCCGGCGGCGCCACCGTGCAGACGTTCGCCGCACCGGGGGTCGGCGTCGTCGCCTGGAAGGCTCCGCTGCCGTCGGGGCAGCGCCCCCACGTCGTGGCGTGGGTGCCGGCCGGCCACGTGGCGCCGTCGACCAGGGTCACCCCGTCGGGAAGGTAGAGGTTCGCCTCGTCGCCCTTGCCGAGCCCGGCTGCGGTGTAGTCGATCTTCAGGAAGCCGCCCGCCGCGATCGCCGTCCCCGCCGCGATCGTCTGGAGGTGGGTGGGGTCCGAGACGCGCGCGTTGTCGGAGAGCAGCCAGCCCGAGACATCCACCGCCGACGCGCCGGTGTTGGTGAGCTCGATCCAGTCCTCAGGGTCGGAGCTGACCTCGTTGATGCGGATCTGGTCGGCACCGGGCGTCGCGGGGCAGCTGTTCGCCGCGCCGGGCGTGGCCGCGGTGTTCACGACGAACGGGCCCGTGCCCTCGGGGCACCGGCCCCACGACGGCGTCGCGTGCGTGTCGGCGGGCCACGTCGTCGTGTCGACCTGCGTGCCGTCCGGCAGCGCGATCGAAATCGAGTCGCCCTTGCCGAGGCCGAAGCCGCCGGTCGGAAACTGCGTCGTGTCGTCGGGGTGGAAGACGTAGTGCTCGCCCGGCTCGATCACCGTCGAGGCGGTCGTCAGAACGAGCGGCGTGTGGGCCGCGTCGCCGTCGACGGCCGTCCAGCCGGCGATGTCGACCGGGTCCGAGCCGGTGTTCACGAGCTCGACGAAGTCGTTCCCGTCTGAGAAGACCTCGTTGATCACCAGGTCGGTGACCGCGGCCGTCGCGGGCGTCGCGGCCACGAGGGGGGCGGCGACGATCCCGATCACGGCGGCGAGGGCGATGAGCGCGCGCGAGCGCGGGCGGTCGGGCAGGCTGGAACGCATCGATGTGCACCAATCGACGAGCGGGCTACGGGTTGCTGCCATCGAACCGATGCGAAGCGAATTCCGAGTGAACGGCCAGTGTCCGCGCGGCGGCGCGCAGGAGGATGTCAGATGACGCGCCCCGCGGCGCGTCGCCGGCGGGTGCCCGCACGCCGACCGAGTGCGCCCCGCGTTCGCCGCGTGCGGATGCGCGGGCAGCGCACACACGGATCGCGACGGCCGAAAGCTGCGCAGCAGTCAGGAACACACGAGAGCGGATGTCCCGGCACACGTGGTGCCGGGGCATCCGCTCTTCGTCTTCGGCCCCGGCTCAGCTCGCGATCGCGCGGCGGCGACGCAGGAGCGTCAGCAAGACCCCCGCGCCGACCAGGGCCGCGCCCGCTCCGAGCGTGCCCAGCGCGGCCGCGCCGTCGCCACCGGTCGCCGGCAGCGAACCGGTGATCGTGATCTCGGTCCAGCCGATCACGTTGCCCTCGGCATCGAGCACCGCGATACGGTGGCTGCCCGCGGGCGTGCCCGCCGGGATCGTCACCCGCACCGTGCCATCGGCGGCGACCGTGACCGTGCCGATCAGCTGCGGCGTCGAGTACAGCCACACCGTCACCGTCTCACCCGCATGCTCGACGCCGACATCGATCACGATCTGCTGGCCAGGCGCCGCGTTCGCCGGAGCCGTGACCGTCCCGTGGTTGCCCTCGACGAGCTGGTCACCCGGCACGGGCGTCGGCGTCGTGCCCGGGTGAGTCGGGTCCGTCGGGTCCGTCGGATCGGTCGGGGTGGCTCCGCCGGTCACCGTGATCGGGAAGGTCACGATCGTGCCGCTCGGCGCAGCCACGAGCGTGAGCACGTGCGCGCCGTTCGTCGTGCCCTCAGGGACCGTGGCATCGACCGTGGCGGCGCCGTTCGCGACGGCGACCGTGCCGATCGACGCGCCATCGAGACGCACCTGCAGCGAGGTGTTCTGGGGCGAACCCAGGCTCGTGAGGTCGAGACCGGCGACGTCGATGTCGAGCGCCGTCCCCGCCTGCACCGACGTCGGCACAACCGGAACCTGCACGGCCTGACGCGCGAAGTCAGGCTCGAGGCCGGGGTGCGCCTGCAGGTACGCGATCCACGCGTCGCGGTCGACGAGTCCGGAGTCGGCCGCTGCGGTGCCCTGGGTGAAGACGCGGAAGTTGTCGCCGCCGGTCAAGAGGAACGAGAACGTGCCGATGCGGTACGGGGCGGCCGGGTCGATCGGCGCGCCGTCGACCGTGATCGATGTGACGTGCGAGCCCTCGGGCGCTGCCGGGTCGAATGTGTAGGTCACGTTGTCGGACAGCCCGAGCTGCAGGTAGGGACGGCTCGGGATGCTGCCGGCGGCGTCGCGCTGCCACTGCTGCTCGAGCAGCGTCTTGAACTGGGCGCCGGTCAGCGTCGTCGTCCACAGGTTGTTCGCGAACGGGAGGACGCTGTTCGCCTCGCCGTAGGTGATGACCCCGTCCGGCGCGTAGAACAGCTCCCCGCGCAGTCCACCGGGGTTGACCACGCCGATCTGGGCGCCGCCGAGCCGGGGCTCTGCGAGCGTGTCGACCAGGGCGTCTGCGACGAGGTCGCCGAGGGTCGACTCGCTCTCGCGGGCGTCACGGCCTGTGCTCGGGGTCGGGCCCGAGCCCGTGTACACGCCATCCACGAAGGAGCCGCCCGCGTAGGCGGTGGTGATGTCGGCGGTGACCGATCCGACGGGGTCTTCGCCGACCGTCGCCGCGTAGGCGAGCGCCGTCGTGACGATCGACGACACCTGCGCGACGCGCGGGTAGGTCGCAACGAGCTTCGCGTCCGGGATGGATGGGATGCTCGGCGGGGCCGGGGTCGCGATGCGCGCGACGTTCGCCTCGGCGTGCGACACCACCTCGTCGGTCGCGGGGTCGTAGTTCAGCACGACCTTGCCCACGAACTCGCCGTACGAACCGGTCTGCAGGACCGGACGCGTGCGGGTCTGGTCGCCGGGGATCGGCGCCTCCCACGCGTACTGCTTGTGGGTGTGTCCGGTGAAGATCACATCGACGTCGGGCGAGGTGTCCTCGATGATCGCGGCGAACGCCCCGCCGACGGCGACCTCCTCCTCGAGGGAGGATCCGTCGGGCGCTCCGGCCCCGGCGCCCTCGTGGTACTCGGCCAGGATGATGTCGGCTTCACCATTGCCCGAGTCGCCGTCGGTGAGCTGCGCGGTCACGCGGTTCACGGCTGCGACGGGGTCGCCGAACTCGAGCGCCGCGATGCCGCCCGGGCTCACCAGTGACGGGGTCTCCTCGGTGACGGCGCCGATCACGGCGACGGTCACGCCGCCCATGTCGAACGTCATGTACTCCTCGAGGGCCGGGGTCGTCGTGCCGGCGAGATACACGTTCGCACCGAGGTACGGAAAGCCCGAAGCGGGGATGACTCGGTCGGTGAGGTCTGCGAAGCCCCGGTCGAACTCGTGGTTGCCGACCGCCGAAGCTGCGAGCCCGAGTGCGTTGAGAATGTCGATCGTAGGCTGGTCCTTGGCCACGGCGGAGGCGAACAGCGATGCGCCGATGTTGTCGCCGGCCGAGACGAAGGCGACCGGCCCGGTGGCCTTCGCGCGCTCCTGCTCGACGGTGCCCGCGAACCTCACCGTGTTGGCGTCGATGCGGCCATGGAAGTCGTTGATGTTGAGGAACGTCAGGTCGATCGTCCCGTCGTCGCGTGCGCACACGTTCGCGAGCGCCTTGCTCGTGGCGACGGTGGAGCGGAATTCGCCGGTGCCGTCGGCGCAGCGGCCGAAGCTCGTGGTCGTGTCGGTGGTCCAGGCGTACGAGTCGAGCGGCGTCTCGTCGGGCGTGAGCACTCGCACGGAGTCGATCGTGTCGAGGTTGTCGCCCTCGACGGCTTTCGTGTCGATCGCGTAGAACGCGCCCGGTTCGAGCGACGTGCCCTCCGGGACGACAGCACGCGTCGCCGTGTCGTCCTTGATGAGGAAGCCGGAGATGTCGACTTCCACGGTGCCGGTGTTCGTCAGCTCGACCCAGTCGTTCGCCGCGTCGACCTCGTTGATGACGATGGGCGGTTCGTCGGCGGCGACGGCGGGCACCGCGGCCAGGGTCGGGGCGAGCGCCACACCGAGGACGGCAGCCAGAGAGACGAAGACGCGCGAGCGCGCGCGTCGGGGGGAGGGTGAGCGCATGAGAGGCACCATTCGACAGCGAGTTCGGGTCTGTGCCTAGAACCTACGCGAAACGACGAGAAAGTAAACGGAGTGAGAACGAATTTTCACACGGCCGTAACCGCAGGTCGCGGCCGGTGCTCTCCCCCGGCCCGCCGACAGCCTCAGGGCGGTGACCGCCCACGCGGCCCGAGGGGATCGCGCTGATCGCCGAGCCGTCGATTCCGAGCGCGTCGACCCTCAACGTCAACGTCTTCGCCCCTTCTCCCGCGGATCCCGCGGCGCGTCCGCCGGTCATCGTGCGGATCCACGGCGGATCGTTCGTCTCGGACTCGGATGTGTGGGGGCGAGGCATCCCGCCCCGGCGTCGACGGCGACGCGAGCGTGCGCGCTTGTCTGAACAGCGTTCGAGCTCGGCCGAGCGCCCGCCGCTACACCAGTTCGGGGATGACCTTCTTCTCGAACAGCTCGACGCCCGAGCGGTCGTAGGCCGTCTCGGGGAAGTAGTGGATCGCATACCCGAGACCGCGGTCGCGCATGGCGCTCAGGCGCTCGACGATCTGCTCGGGCGTGCCGACGAGTCCGCCGCCGCTGCGGTACTCGGCGATGAACCGCTCCGTCACGTCGCCGAGGTAGGGCCGCACGCGGGCCTCGAGGGCATCGACGCGCTCGGCCACTTCGGCCTCGGTTTCGCCGATGATCGTGTTGTAGTTCGCCGAGCGCACGATCTCGTCGAAGTCCCGCCCGATCGCGTCGGTGTGGCCGCGCAGGATCGCGCTCTTGGCCTCGAAGCCGGCGGGGTCGCCGGCGAAGTTCGTGTACTGCGCGTACTTCGCCGCGATCCGCAGCGTGACCTTCTCGCCGCCGCCCGCGATCCACAGCGGAATGCCGCCGTCCTGCAGGGGCAGCGGCCGCACGATCGCGCCGTCGACCTGGTAGTGCTTGCCGTCGAGGGTCGCGGTGCCGGTGGTCCACGCCTGACGCATGATGTCGACGCCCTCGTCGAGGCGCGCGAGGCGCTCGCCGATCGACGGGAAGCCGTACCCGTACGCGCGCCACTCGTGCTCGTACCAGCCGCCGCCGATGCCCATCTCGGTGCGCCCGCCCGACACGATGTCGACGGTGGCGGCGACCTTCGCGAGGTAGGCGGGGTTGCGATAGCTCATGCACGTGCACATCTGGCCGAGGCGGATGCGGTCGGTGATCGCCGCGAACGCCGCCATCAGCGTCCACGCCTCGTGGGTCGCCTCGGCGCTGGGCACCGGCACGGTGTGGAAGTGGTCGTAGACCCACAGCGACTCCCACGGTCCTTCGTCGGCGCGCTGCGCGAGTTCGCTCATCACCCGCCACTGGTCCGCCGGCTCGATGCCGAGAAGGTCATGACGCCAGCCCTGGGGAATGAAGGTTCCGAAACGCATGACGCTCAGCCTAGGGCCGCCGGACCTTCGTGCACACGGGCGTGCGGCATCCGTCGTCTCATCACCTCGATCGCGTCGGGGTTGACGTCGACGAGCACCGCGTCGCGCCCGAGCGCCGACGCGACCGCGCCCGTGGTGCCGCTGCCGGCGAAGAAGTCCAGCACGCGGTCGCCGGGGCGGGTGGATGCCTGCACGATGCGCCGCAGGATTCCCTCGGGCTTCTGCGTCGGGTACCCCGTCTTCTCGCGGCCGGTCGTCGGGACGATCGTGTGCCACCACACGTCGGTCGGCAGCTTGCCGCGCGCGGCCTTGTCGGGGGTGACGAGCCCCGGCGCCATGTACGGCTCGCGGTCGACGGACTCGGAGTCGAACCAGTACCGCGCCGGGTCCTTCACGTACACCAGGATCGTGTCGTGCTTGGTCGGCCAGCGCCTGCGGGTCTTCGCGCCGTAGTCGTATGCCCAGATCAGCTCGTTGAGAAACCGCTCGCGCCCGAAGAGGGCGTCCATCAGCACTTTCGCGTAGTGCGCCTCGCGGTAGTCCAGGTGCACGTAGAGGGTGCCGTCGTCGGCGAGCAGTCGCCACGCCTCGACCAGCCGCGGTTCGAGGAACCCCCAGTAGTCGTCGAACCGGTCGTCGTACGCGCGCAGGTCGCCGCGCAGCCGCTCGTACTCCCGCCCGTGGAACCCGCGCCGCACGACCGTCTCACCCCCAGCCCGCGCAGAACGCAGGACTTCTGCATCCGGCCCGGCTGCAGAACCAGGGGATTCCGGATGCCGGGGCCCGGCCCCGTCTCGGATCTCCTGCGTTGTGCGCAGGGCCCGCGCGGTCTCCACCATGCGGGCCTGGGCGCGGCCGGTGTTGAACGGCGGGTCGAGATAGATCAGCGTGAAGGATGCCTCGGCGAAGCCGCGGATCACGTCGAGGTTGTCGCCGTGGTGGATGTCGACGGCGCCGGGCCCGGCCGACGGCGCGCCCGGTGCGGCATCGGCCCCGCTCACGGCACGCGGTTCAGCCACGCGTCCGTCGCGAACTTCGAGGCGACGAGGGCCTCGGCCTCGGCGTATTCCTCTTCGGTGATATGTCCGGGCGCGGCGCCGTACAGCTTCGTGAAGGTGTCTTTGAACGCCTCGATGATCGCCTCGCGCGCAAGCCCCGTCTGGCGCCTGAGCGGGTCGACGCGCTTCGCGGCCGAGACCGTGCCCTTGTCGCTCAGCTTCTCGCGGCCGATGCGCAGCACCTCGGTCATGACCTCGCCGTCCATGTCGTACGAGAGGGTCGCGTGGTGCAGCACTCCGCCGTTGGCGAGCCGCTTCTGCGCGGCGCCGCCGATCTTGCCCTGCGGCGAGGCGATGTCGTTGAGCGGCTGGTAGGTCGCGTCGATGCCGAGCGCGCGCAGCGCCTGCAGCACCCAGTCGTCGAGGAACGCGTACGAGTCGGCGAACGTCATCCCGGCGACGAGGGAAGCCGGCACGTACAGCGAGTAGGTGACGATCGAGTTGGCCGCCATGAGCATCGCGCCGCCGCCCGAGATGCGCCGCACGACGTCGAAGCCGTGCTTGGCGGCGCCCGCAGGGTCGACCTCGTTGCGCACCGACTGGAATGAGCCGATCACGACGGCCGACTCGTCCCACTCCCACAGGCGCAGGGTCGGATTGCGGCGGCCGTCGCCCACGCGCGCGGTGAGCACCTCGTCGAGCGCCAGGTTCATCCGCGGCGACACGGGCCGCTCGTGCACGACCTCCCACGCGAAGTCGCGCCAGCCCGGCGCGGTCACCAGCGCTCGGCGTACGGCGGTGCCCACCGACTCGGGCGTGAACCCCAGCAGCTGCGCGCCCTCGGGAAGGGCGCCGCGCACGGCGGCGGCGATGGCGGCGGCATCCGTCTCAATCGGCAGTCCGTTCACGGCGCCGTCGATGTCGTCGAGGGCGTCGTCGGGCTCCAGGAAGAAGTCACCCGCGAGGTGGAAGCCGGCGATGCGGCCGCCCTGCTCTTCGAAGTCGACCACGACGAGCTTGCCGCCGGGCACCTTGTATTCGCCGTGCATGCCACCAAGACTATGACCCGTTGTCAGGCTGCGCCCGGGCGCGTCTGATAGGTTGGGGCCGCGGCTTCCCGAGCCGCTGCGTCGTCGACACGCAACCCCGGCCCCTCTTCGCGGCCGTGGCCGGCCCCTGAGCCTGCCGAAGAGTCGAGCGGCGAAACGATGCGCGAACCCGCGCCGTCGCCACCTCCGCACCGCCGCCATCCGAGCGCGCGGGCGCCTGCCCGAAAGCATCCATGTCTTCCTTCACCTCTCTCGGCGTGCCCGAGAACCTCGCCGCCGTGCTCATCGCCGACGGAAAGACCGAGCCGTTCGCTATCCAGCGCGACACGCTCCCCGACTCCCTCGCCGGCCGTGACGTGCTCGGCCGCGGCCGCACCGGCAGCGGCAAGACCATCGCGTTCGCGCTGCCGCTCGTCGCGCGCCTGGCCGGCGGCCGCCGTCAGCCGAACCGTCCGCGCGGCCTGGTCCTCGCTCCCACGCGCGAGCTCGCGTCGCAGATCACCGCGACCATCAAGCCGTTGGCCGACGCGGCGGGCCTGCGTGTCACCACGATCTTCGGCGGCGTCAGCCAGAAGCCGCAGGAGCAGGCGCTGCGCGCGGGCGTCGACATCGTCGTGGCCTGCCCCGGACGCCTCGAGGACCTCATCAAGCAGGGCTTCGTGAACCTCGGCGGCGTCGAGATCACGGTGCTCGACGAGGCCGACCACATGGCCGACCTCGGGTTCCTGCCCGGAGTCACCCGCATCATGAACGCGACGCCGCAGGTCGGTCAGCGGCTGCTGTTCAGCGCGACGCTCGACCGCGGCGTGGACGTCCTGGTCAAGAAGTTCCTCCGCGACGCGGTGCGTCACGAGGTCGACGAGGCGAGCGTCCCGCAGGGTGTCATGACCCACCGCGTGTTCGTCGTGAACGCCGACGAGAAGCCGGCGCTCGTGCAGCACCTCGCGTCCGGCCACGGCCGGCGCATCCTGTTCACGCGCACCAAGCACCAGGCCAAGAAGCTCGCCAAGCAGCTGACCGCGCAGGGCATCCCGGCCGTCGATCTGCACGGCAACCTGGGCCAGAACGCGCGCGAGCGCAACCTCGCCGCGTTCGGCGCCGCCATCGAGGACGGCGGCGTGCGCGTGCTGGTGGCCACGGACGTCGCAGCCCGCGGCGTGCACGTCGACGAGGTCGAACTCGTGGTGCATGTCGACCCGCCCGTCGAGCACAAGGCGTACCTGCACCGCTCCGGCCGCACCGCCCGCGCGGGCGCCGAGGGCGTCGTCGTGACGGTCGCGGTCGACGCGCAGCGCGGCGAGGTCAAGGATCTGCTCCGCAAGGCACACGTGTCGGCCGCGCTCGAGCCGGTGCACGCCGAGCACGAGTCGGTCGCCGCCCTCGTCGGCGCGCGCGCACCGCACGTGAAGCCGGCTCCGCCCGCGCCCGCGCAGCAGCAGCGCCCCGCCAAGAACAAGCCCGCTGGCGCGCCGGGCGAACGCTCCGCGCCGACCGGCGGCTCGCGTCGCCGTCGCGGCGGTCGCGGCGGCGCCGGTCAGACGCAGCCGGCGGATGCCTCGACCCCGCGCCAGTCCGGCGCTCAGCGCTCCGGCGCCTCGAGCGCCAACGCCCGCGGGAACGGTTCGACCGGCGCGCAGGCCGCGCGCGGCGACCAGCCGAAGAACGCGGCGCGCTCCGACGCCCGCCGCGGGACGGCATCCGGCTCTTCGGCCCCGCGGGCCGCGGCGCAGCGCTTCACGACCGGCAGCACCGTCGCCGACATCCAGCGCGGCTCGCGCTCGCCCAACCGGCGCGCGCGCGGCTGACCCGCCGCATCCGTCGACTGCTGCCCTTCAGTGCGACCGCGGCGCATCGAAACGGCGCACTCGCACACGCCAACCGCACTCGCGCCGCAGCGCGCCGCGCGCGGCTGACCCGCGGCATCCGTCGACTGCTGCCCTTCGGTGCGACCGCGGCGCATCGAAACGGCGCACTCGCACACGTCAACCGCACTCGCGCCGCAGCGCGCGCGGCTCAGTCGCGCGCGGGCATCCGCGCGTCGAGCCAGGCGAGCAGGTCGGCCCGCACGTCGGCCTGCATGATCTCGTTGAAGATCTCGTGGCGGGCGCCGGGGTACACGAGCGTGGTCACGTCGGTGAAGCCCGAGCGGGTGCGGTAGGCGTCGGCGAGCTTGTGCACCGAGCGCGGGCCGCCGACGGTGTCGTCGCGGCCCACCATGATCAGCGTCGGGATGTCGCGGCCGAGCTCGCGCCGCGGGCGCCCGAACAGGCGCGCGGCGTCGACCACGCCGAACAGCTTCAGCAGCGGGGTCGCCGTCGTCAGCGGATCGTCGAGGAACGCCCGGCCGACGGCCGGATCCGACGAGAGCCACTCGGTGCCGAGGGCGTCTTTCGAGTTCCACGGCGCGTTGAGGTCGCCGCCGTTGAGCGAGCCGGGCCAGCGCAGCGCTGAGCCGCTGAGCACGAGCGCGTCGTACGCCTCGGGATGCCGGTTCACGAGCATCTGCGAGAGGAACGAACCCCAGGAGTGCCCGAGCAGCACGAGCGGCAGGCCGGGGTTTTCGGCGCGGATGAGCTGGGTGAACTGCCACACCGCGGCCAGCGCGGCGGGCATGCCGCCCGGTCCGAGCCGGCCGAGCTTCGAGGCGTCGCCGCCGTGCTGGGCCATGCCCGTGCGCCCGTGGCCGCGATGGTCGTCGGCGTAGACGGTGAAGCCGTCCGCGGTGAGCGCTTCGATCAGGGCAGAGTAGCGCCCGGCGTGCTCGCCGACGCCGTGCAGCAGTTGGACGACCGCGCGCGTGCGGGTCTGGGCGGGGTGGACGTCGTAGACGACCGAGATGCCGTGTGCATCTTCGAACTCGGGCATGCGCAGAGTCTAGAGTGCGCGTCGCGCGAAACGGATGCCGCGCCCCGAGGCATCCGGACTTTACTTAACATGGGTAATGAACTAAGTTAAGTAATCTATGGCGAACCCTGCTCAGCGCGACGAATCCTCCCCCGACCTTTCGAGAGAGGCCTCTGCGCTCAGGATCGCGACGTTCCGCCTCGCGCGCCGCATGCGCACGCAGCGCTCGGTCGACTCGATGAGCGACGGGCAGTTCGCCGTTCTCGCCGGGCTCAGCCTCCACGGCCCGCACACCCTGGGCGAACTCGCCGAGCGGGAGCGCGTGTCGGCGCCCGCGATGAACCGCACCGTGAACTGCCTGCAGGACTCGGGGTTCATCACCCGCGGCTCGGACGAGAACGATGGGCGAAAGGTCGTGATCGACCTCACCGAGGCCGGACGCACGGTCGTCGCCGAGACGGTGAGTCAGCGCGACGCATGGGTCGAATCGGCGCTCGAGGAGTTCGAGCCCGCCGAACGGGCGATCCTCGCGCAGGCGGCCGAGCTCATGCAGCGGATGGTGGCGCGATGAGCGGGATGTTCCGCTCGTTCTCGAGCTTCAACTACCGCCTCTGGTTCATCGGCGCGCTCGTCTCGAACATCGGCCAGTGGATGCAGTCCACCGCCATCAGCTGGGTCGTGCTCACGGGCCTCACCGACAACGACGCCGGGGCGATGGGCGTCACGCTGGGGCTCCAGTTCGCACCGCCGCTGCTGCTGGTGAGCGTCACAGGCTGGGTCGCCGACCGGTTCGACCGCCGCCGCCTGCTGCTGGTCACGCAGTCGCTGCTGGGCCTGCTCGGCCTCACGATCGGCCTCCTCATCTTCAGCGGTCACATGACCCTGTGGACGATGTACGCCTTCGCGTTCGCCCTCGGCGTGGTCGCGGCGTTCGACAACCCGGCCCGGCAGGCGTTCGTGTCGGACCTCGTCGCGCACGAGAACGCGTCCAACGCCGTCGCGCTGAACGCGGCATCGTTCAACGGCGCCCGCATGATCGGCCCCGCCGCCGCCGGTGTGGCGATCGTCGCGATCGGCACCGGCTGGGTCTTCGTCGCCAACGCGGTCACCTTCGTCGCGATGGTCGCGGCGCTGCTGCTGATCCGCACGAACGAGCTCATCCCCCGGGCCCGGGCCACCGGCGCCGCGCGCCTGGCCGACGGCTTCCGCTACGTCGGCAAGCGCCCCGACCTCATGGTCGCCTTCGCGATGGTGTTCCTCATCGGGGCGTTCGGCATGAACTTCCCGATCCTGGCCTCGACGATGGCGCTCGAGTTCGGGCAGGACGCCGACGGATTCGGCCTGCTCAGCTCGATCCTCGCGATCGGCTCGGTCGTCGGCGCGCTACTGGCCGCGCGGCGCGACCGCGCCCGCATCCGCGTGCTCATCAGCGGCACGCTGCTGTTCGCCGTCGCGGCCGGTGTCTCTGCGTTCATGCCCACCTACTGGCTGTACGCCGTCACGCTCATGTTCACCGGCTTCTCGGTCGTGACCATGATGACGACCGCGAACGGCTACGTGCAGACGACGACCGACCCGGCGCTGCGCGGGCGCGTGCTCGCGCTGTACATGGCGATCCTCATGGGCGGAACCCCCATCGGAGCGCCGATCGTCGGCTGGGTCGCGGCACAGTACGGCCCTCGGGCGGCGATCCTCGTCGGCGCCGTCGCGGCGTTCCTGGCCTTCGGGATCGGCGTCACGTGGCTGTTCGCGTCGGGGCGCGTGCAGCGCCATCAGACCCGGCGCTTCCGGCTGACCCTCGACGAGACGCAGCCCGTCACGGTGCTGCGCGCCGCGCCCGAGCAGTTCAGCGACGAGGTCGCCGCGACCACGCCGATCCGCGTGCCCACCGCCTCGACCGCGCCGGCGCGCTCGCGCGCCTGACCCGGGCGGCAGAACTCCTCCAGTTCGGCGCTCGCGCGCCCGAACCGGCCGTCTCGCGCGGCGACGCCGCCGATTCGGAGGAGTTCTGCAGGCGCGTCAGCGCGGCTCGCGCCCAGCGGGCAGGCGCGTCAGCGCGGCTCGCGCCCAGCGGGCAGGCGCGTCAGCGCGGCTCGCGCACGCCGACCCGCACGAGGTGCGCGTTGACGAAGCGCCCCTCGGGGTCGAGCCGCTCGAACACCGCGCGAGCGTCGGCCAGGCGAGGGTGCACGCGCTCGATCGCCGCGCGGTCGAATCCGTGCCGCTTGCCCCAGTGCGGCCGCGCCCCGAACGGCGCGAGGGCCTCCTCGATGCGCGGCAGCACGTCGCCTACGCCCTCGGGGTGGTTGAACCACGTGAAGTGGATGATCGCGACGTCGCGCTCGTAGGCGGGGCTGAGCCACAGCCCGTCGGCGGCGGCGGTGCGCAGTTCGGTCCAGATGAGGTGCGGGCGGATGCTGCCGCCCAGCGCCCTGACCGCCCGCAGCGCCTCCGGCGCATCGGCCCGGGCGACGAAGTACTCGCTCTGGATCTCGTCGCCGAACGACGGCTGCGCGTCGAGCCGGAAGTGCGGCAGCCGCAGCATCCACGGCCCCGGCACCCCGGCGAGTTCGGTCACGTTGTCCTCGACGCCGAGCGGCGAGTCCCCGCCGGTCACGCGGATGCCTCCCGCCAGCGTGTCGGGCACGGGATCGTCGTCGGCGTCGAGGCGCGTTTTGACCCACACGAACTCGAGCTGTGTGTCGTCCCACTTCGAGAACACCGAGACGCTGTACCCGGCGGCGGTGACCGCCGGCCAGTCGGCGAGCGCGGCATCCCACGTCACGCCCGTGTAGAGATCCTGCCGCAGCCGGAACGAGGGCTGGATGTCGAGGGTCACCGCCACGACGACGCCGAACGCGCCGAGCCCCACCACGACCGCGTCGAAGTCGGGCTCGCCCCTGCGGATCACGCGGACCTCGGCATCGGCCCCCACGTACGTCAGCGCCCGCACGCTCGTCGAGAGCACGCTGTTCGCGTCGCCCGACCCGTGCGTGCCCGTCGCCGTCGCCCCGGCGACGCTGATGTGCGGCAGCGACCCGAGGTTGCCAAGCGCCCAGCCGCGCTCGTCGAGCCAGACCGCCAGCACGCCGTAGCGCGTGCCCGCGGCGACGGTCACGGTGCGCTCCGCCTCGTCGAGCACGAAGGCCGCGGGCAGCCCCGTCACGTCGATCAGGGTGCCCGCGGTGTCGGGCAGGTCGGTGAACGAATGGCGCGTGCCGAGCGCATGCACGGGGCCGCCGGATGCCACGGCCCGGCGCACGTCGTCGATCGTTTGCGCCGCGACGATGCGGGCAGCGCTGTACTCGTAGGTTCCGGCCCAGTTTCGCGGCATGCCTCGAACCTATTGCGTCCGCAGCGCGGGGGTCAGTCGATCCAGACCACGATGCCGGTGAGGTCGTGCAGGACCGCGGCGACCCCTGCCCGCACGGCCCGCGCGCAGCGCTCGGCGGTGAACGACGCGGCGTCGAACTCAGAGGACGCCTCGAGCCCCTCGCCGCGGAACGACGCGCCCGCCCAGTCGACGGCCGTGACGTTGTAGGTCGGCTCGGCAAGCTCAGCGCCCACGACGAGGAACTGCTGTTCGAGGTGGTTCGGGGTGACCGCCGCGAGCGCGTCGATGAGGTCGTTGCCCGCAGTGACGATGAGGTCGGGGTGCATGTCCATCGCGGCGACGATCGACGGGATCGGATCCGCCGCAGCGACGATCGCGCGCAGGTCCACGTGCTCTTCGCCCGCCCACTCGCGAACCGCCGAGACCAGCTCCGCGGTCGCCTCGTCGTCGCCGCCGGACACCAGCGCGACGCGGAAGTCCGCGGACGGGTGCACCTGGTCCCACGATCCCGGGGCGGGCTCGATCGTCGCCTCGGGACTCGGCGCGGTGGCCGGCTCGAACCCCGGCCTGAGCGCCCCGATCGCGGTCGGGGCAGGGTGCGGAGCGCTCCACGAATCGGCGGCGCAGCCGCTGAGGACGAGGACGGCCAGAACAACGAGGGCGGGACGAACGAGCAGACGCACCGACACAGCTTGCACGCCGCGAAATGCTTCGCCAAACCGTCTCTCACCGCGTTTGCCAACCGTTCCGCTGCGCATCCCGGCCCGTTCACCACACCCGTGCAACCTCGGCCGGTTCGTTAGGAGATCCCATGCATTCCGGCATCCGCCGCCGAATCACCGCCGTGCTCGTCGCGATCGGCGCCCTCGTCCTGTTCACCCCGGCGCTGGCCGCTTCCGCCCACGGATTCAGCTCTGTCGTGTACGGCGACGTCGCCGCCGGCGAGAACGGACACGTGATTGTCGAGCTCGAACTGGAGTACGACCTGCTCGTCGTGTCGGCGGCCGACTACGAGGACGAGGATCCGCTCTACCGGGACGGCACCGCGGCCTTCGAAGACGGCGATCCCGACGAGCAGGAGGACGCCCTCACCGCCCACTCCGACGCGGTGCTCGCCTATGTCGGCGAACGCTTCGAGGTGGCCGCGGGGGCGCAGTCGTGTCCGGTGGAGCCGGCCGCCCCGTTCGCCGTCACCGAGCGCGACGGCGTCCCGTACGCCGTCGTGACCCTCGACTACGCGTGCGAGCCGACCGGCGACGGGCACGTGGTGACCTCGACCCTCTTCACCGACGACGAGGGCTACGTCACCGGCACCAAGACCATCCTCACGTACGAGATCGACCACCAGACCGGCAGCGCCGCGCTCGAGGCGGCGGCCCCCTCCTTCTCCACCGTGCAGAGCACGGGCGAGCGCTTCGTCGCGTTCTTCGGGCTCGGCGCGGAGCACCTTCTCACCGGCATCGACCACATCCTGTTCGTCCTCGCGCTCATCGCCGGCTCCCGCCGGTTCCGCGAGATCGTGCTGGCGGCGACCTCGTTCACCGTCGCGCACTCGGTCACGTTCATTCTCGCGGCGACCGGCGTCGTGAGCGTCTCGGCGCGCTTCGTCGAGCCGACCATCGCCATCTCGATCGCCATCGTCGGCTCGTGGCACCTGTGGCAGCTGTGGCGCGAGGGCAGGGTCGCCAAGGACCTCACCGCCTCGAGCGGTCCGCTGGGCCTCGACCGGCCCGGATGGCTGCGGATCGGCATCGTGTTCCTGTTCGGCCTCGTGCACGGCCTGGGCTTCGCCGGTGCGCTCGGCATCGACGAGCCCTGGTCGTGGACGCTGCTGTGGTCGCTGCTGGTCTTCAACCTGGGAATCGAGGCCGTGCAGTTGGGCATCATCGCCGTGGCGTTCCCGCTCCTGATCCTGCTGCGTCGCCGCCTGCCGAAGATCGGCATGTGGGCCACCGGAGCCCTTGCCGTCGCGGTGTCCGGGTTCGGCCTGGTCTGGTTCGTCGAGCGTCTCATCGGCGCGTGACGGGCCGCTGCCTGCCGCACCCAGATCTTCGCGGCGCGTCCAGGTTCAGTTCCCCCGCCCGTTCGCCCCCGGTTCATCCCGGATCACCAATCTTGCACTGCCACATCCCCCTACAGAAAGAACGGACTCCATGTCTCCCACTCCCCACGCACTCGCACGGCCCGCGACGCGCGGCCGCCGAGTCGCCTGGATCTCGGCTCTCGCCATCGGCGCGGCGATCGCCGGCTGCGGCCTCGTCGCCGCCCCGGCGAACGCCGAGACGACGACGTCGCTGACCGGCATCATCCTCGGTGTCGGCGCCGACGAGACGCAGCGCACCGTCACGTGGTACACCTCGACGGACTCGAACGAGTCGGTCGTGGTCGCGCCCTCCGCGTCGGTCGTGAACGGCGTGTTCCCCGCCGACTCGGTGACCTTCGCCGCCACCGGCGCAGCCAACACCTCCACGACCGGGTTCAACCGCCACGCCACGATCACCGGCCTGAAGGAGAACACCTCCTACAGCTACCGTGTCGTCGTGAACGACCCCGCGGCGGCCGAGCCGACGGTCTCGCCGGTGTACTCGTTCAAGACGCAGTCGTTCGAGGGCGACTACGACTTCCTGTTCTTCGGCGACCCGCAGATCGGCTCGTCGGGCAACATCGCCGGCGACGGCGCGGGCTGGAAGAGCACGCTCGACATCGCTCTCGCGGCGAACCCGAACGCCGAGATCCTCGTCTCGGGCGGCGACCAGGTCGAGACGGCGAACACCGAGACGCAGTGGGACGCATTCCTCGCGCCCGACAAGCTGCGCCAGTACCCGTGGGCGGCCACCATCGGCAACCACGACGTCGGCGGCAAGGCGTACGAGCAGCACCTGTACACGCCCAACACCGACCGCACGGCCCCTTACTACGCGGATGCCTCGAAGCAGGCGACCACCTCGGGCGGCGACTACTGGTACATCTACAAGGATGTGCTGTTCATCGACCTGAACAGCAACAGCTACAACAGCAGCGGCTCGAAGAAGGGCGACGACGCGCACGTCGCGTACGTCGAGAGCGTGATCAACGAGCACGGCGCGGAGGCCAAGCACACGGTGCTCGTCTACCACCACGCCATCTACTCGCCGGCGAGCCACGCGCAGGACAGCGACAACAAGACCCGTCGCCTCACCTTCCCGCAGACCTTCTCGCGCCTCGGCGTCGACCTGGTGCTGCAGGGCCACGACCACGCGTACTCGCGCAGCTACGAGCTGAAGGACGGGCAGCGGGCCAACCAGAACGAGACGCCTGGCCAGGCCGACATCTACCCGGGCCCCGGCGGCGTCATCTACGTGACGGCGAACTCGGCCTCGGGCTCGAAGTACTACCAGATCACCAAGCCCACCGGCACGGACACCGGCATCCAGGGCCAGGGCGCCGACCCGGCCAACCCGAGCAACTACTGGTACAACTCGGTGCAGAACCAGGAGAACAAGCGCACCTACGTCAAGGTGCAGGTGCAGGGCGACCAGCTCGTGGTCGAGAACGTGCGCAGCGAGGTCTCGCCCCAGGGTGAGATCGGCTCGACCGTCGACTCGGTGACGATCCACAAGAACCACGGCGCCGGCGAAGACATCGCCGTCGCGGTTCCGGATGCCGCCCCCGGCGAGTTCGGCTGGACGATCGACGGCACCAACCGCCTGGTCGACCTCGGCACGGCCGAGCAGAAGAGCCCCGACTACTTCGAGGCCAAGGGCTCGCTCAACCCGATCACCGTCACCGACACGCGCCGCGCTCGCCCCTCGTGGTCGATCAGCGCCTCGGCCTCGGACTTCGCCGACGGCGACAAGTCGTTCTCGAGCAAGTACCTCGGCTGGAACCCGTCGCTCATCTCGTGGGTGAACGGCGCCACCGCCGGCAGCGGGGTCTGGTCGGGCTACGACGACGACGGCGCCGGCCTCTCGCAGTCGCGCGTCCTCGCGACGGCGACGCAGGGCCACGACCGCGGCGCCACCCAGGTCGGAGCGGACCTCGACCTGAAGGTCCCGACGGACACGATCGAGAAGGGCTCGTACCGTGCGACCCTGACGATCACCGCGCTCAGCGAATGATCCACCGCGGGGGTCGCCGGCAGCACGCGCCGGCGGCCCCCGCACCGCACACGCAGACAGACTCGAGACCCCATGAACACTCGCCCCCTTTCCGCCCTCGCCGCCGCGGCCGCCGTGGTCGCGGCATCCGTCGCGCTCTCGGTGGCGCCCGCCGGCGCGGCGCTCGCCCTCGACGACGATGTGTCGTGGACGGTCCGCACGGCGTCGAACGACTTCGGCGCCGACCGCACGAGCTACCACTACACCGCCGACCCGGGACGCACCGTCGAGGACGCCATCGTCATCGCCAACCACGGCGACGAGTCCGTCGACCTCGCCCTGTATGCGGCCGACGGCTACACGACCGACAGCGGCGGGTTCGACATCCTCACCCCCGGCGAGACCTCGACCGCGGTGGGCGCGTGGATCCAGCCCGCCGAGGACCTCGTCACCGTCGAGCCGGGCGCGAGCGTCGAGGTGCCGTTCACCCTCACCGTGCCCGAGAACGCCACTCCGGGCGACTACGCCGGCGGGATCGTCACGTCGCTGGCGCAGCCCGGCGACACGCAGGGCCTCAGCGTCGATCGCCGCCTCGGCATCCGCGTCGCGCTGCGCGTGGGCGGGGCGCTCGCGCCCGCGCTGGCGGTCACCGATCTGCACGTCGCGTGGGACGGCGGCGCCAACCCGCTCGCCGTCGGCGACGCGCGCGTGACCTACGAGATCGAAAACACCGGCAACACGATCATCTCGGCGCAGCAGGCCGTGTCGGTCGCGGGACCGTTCGGCTGGTTCCGGACGGATGCCGCCGCCCTCGACGCCCCGCCGCAGCTGCTGCCCGGCGAGCACTGGACCGTGACCACGACGGTGCCCGGCGTCGGCGGCTGGCTCGTGCTGCTCGCCCAGGCGAGCGTGACCCCCGTCGTCGTCGACGCGTCCGGATCGACCAACGCGATGGCCGTGGTGATCGCCGACGCCGCCGGCTGGGCGGTGCCGTGGGTGCTGCTCGTCATCGTGCTGCTGATCGCCGCGGCCGCGTTCTTCGCGGTGCGTGGCATCCGTCGCGCCCGCATCCGCGCGAAGGCGCGAGAGGACGAGCGCATCGAGGCCGCGGTGGCGCAGGCGCTCGCCGAGTCCGAGGCGGTCCCCACCACCGAGGCAGCATCCCCTTCCACGGTGTAGTCCGCGCGTGCGGGCGCCTCGCGCCCGCCTCGCGCCCAGCTCGCGCCCAGCCCAGCCCCGTCGAGAACGCGGTTTCTCGCCGAGACCGCACGTCATCCCCGGGGACAGCGTGCGGTCTCGGCGAGATCGCGCGGTCTCGACGCCGGGTGGCACGGGCGCGCAGGGAGGGATGCCGCAACTCGGGGGTGCGGATGCCGCGCCGCGGGTCAGCCGCCGGTCGACCCGCGCACGACGAGCTCGGGCTGGAACACGACGTGCTCGCGCGGGCGCTCGCCGCGCTCGATCTCGAGCAGCAGGTCGACGGCGGTCGAGCCGATGAGCTCGGCGGGCTGGCGCACCGAACTCAGTGGGATCACCGCCGACGATGCGAAGTCGATGTCGTCGTAGCCGATGAGGGCGATATCGCCCGGCACCCGCACGCGCCCGCGACCGTCCGCGGCGGTCGATGACCCGGGGAGCATCACGATGCTCTGCAGCAGCCCGAGGGCGAGCAGGTCGTTGGCTGCGAAGACGGCGTCGGGTCGGTCGCGCGGATCACGCGCCAGGATGCCGCGTCCCGCGCGGCGGCCCTCTTCGACGGTGAGCGCATCGGTGCCGATGAACTCGAGGCGCCCGTCGGCCGCACCGATCGCGGCCTGGGCTCCGGCGAGGCGGTCGGCGACCTGACGAATCGTGACGGGTCCGCCCACGAACGCGATGCGGCGGCGGCCGATCGACAGCAGGTGCTCGGCGGCGATGCGGCCGCCCTCGACGTCGTCGACGGCGACCGAGGCGAAGCTGGCGTCGTGCGACTCGCGGTCGACGAGCACCGTCGGAATGCCGTGATCGCGCATGCGCATGAGCCGTGGCAGGTTCTCCGAGACGGGAGTCACGAGCACGCCGAACACCCTTTGCTCCTCGAACAGATCGAGGTAGGTCGACTCACGGTCGTGCTTGTCGTCGCTGTTCGCGACGAGCACCGAGAGCCCGTGTTCGGCGGCGCGACTCTCGGCGCCCCGGGCGACCTCGGTGAAGAACGGGTTGCGCACATCGAGCACGACCAGCCCGATCGTGCGGCTGCGCCCGGCGCGCAGCTGCCGCGCGGCGTCGTTGCGCACGAACCCGAGGCGCTCGATCGATGCCAGCACGCGGGCGACGGTGTCGGGCGACACCTTCTCGGGGCGGTTGAGCACATTCGACACGGTGCCCACCGACACTCCGGCGTCGTCCGCCACATCGCGCACGCTGATCGCCATCGGTCTCCTCCTCCCTGCCTCGAGCGACGATGTGAAACGAATCAGTCACGGTCGCGGCATCCGGCTTGACAGCTATTCCAACGTTAACCTAGCCTCTCTCTTGGTCAGGGAATGAAACGATTCACTTCCCTCAATGAAGAGAGTGGGTGATATCCCCGTGAACGCGACGCCTGTGCTCGAACTCGCCGACGTTCAGAAGGCCTTCGGCTCGGTGATCGCCTTGCGCTCGGGCACGATCTCGGTGCATGCCGGGTCGATCCATGCGCTGGTGGGTGAGAACGGCGCGGGCAAGTCCACGCTCGTGAAGATCGTCGCGGGGCTGTACCAGCGCGACGGCGGCACGTTCCGGCTCAAAGGCGAAGACGTCGACTTCACGTCGACCGCCCAGTCCAAGAGCGCCGGCGTGGCGATCATCTACCAGGAGCCGACGCTCTTCCCCGACCTGTCAGTGACCGAGAACATCTTCATGGGGCGCCAGCCCACGGGCCGCCTCGGCCGCATCGATCGCAAGACGATGCGCCACGAGGTCGAGCGCCTGTTCACGCGCCTGGGCGTCGCGATCGACCCCGACCGCCTCGCCGAGGGCCTGTCGATCGCCGACCAGCAGGTCATCGAGATCGCCAAGGCCGTCTCGCTCGACGCGACGCTGCTCATCATGGACGAACCGACCGCCGCCCTCTCGGGCGTCGAGGTCGAGCGGCTCTTCGCGATCGCGCGGAGCCTGCGCGACGAGGGCCGTGCGCTGATCTTCATCTCGCACCGCTTCGACGAGGTCTTCGACCTGTGCGACACGATCACCGTGATGCGCGACGGCGCCTACATCGCCACCGGCGCGATCGCCGACACGACCGTCGACGAGATCGTGCGACAGATGGTCGGCCGCGAGGTCACCGAGCTCTTCCCCAAGCAGGAGACCGACGTCGGAGGGCCGCTGCTCGAGGTCGAGGGGCTCACCAGCCCCGGCGTGTTCCACGACATCTCGTTCACCGTCCGCGCGGGCGAGATCGTCGGACTGGCGGGACTCGTCGGCGCCGGTCGCAGCGAGGTCGCCCGCGCCGTGTTCGGCGTCGACGCATACCGCGAGGGGACAGTGCGGATGCTGGGCAAGGCCATCCGCGGCGGGCGGCCGACCGAGGCCATGCGTGCGGGGCTCGCGCTCGTGCCCGAGGACCGCCGCAAACAGGGCCTCGTGATCGAGTCCGGCGTCGGCCGCAACATCGCCCTCGCGATCCGTCGCGAGCTGTCGCGCTTCGGCCTCATCACCACGAGCATCGAGAACCGCGCCGCAAAGGAATGGGCAAGCCGGCTCGAGGTCAAGTCCTCCGCGCTCGACACCATCGCTGCGACCCTCTCGGGCGGCAACCAGCAGAAGGTCGTGCTGGCGAAGTGGCTCGCCACGAAGCCCAAAGTGCTCATCATCGACGAGCCGACCCGCGGCATCGACGTCGGCACCAAGGCCGAGGTGCACCGCCTGCTCTCCCAACTCGCCGGCGAGGGCATGGGCATCCTCATGATCTCGTCCGAGCTCCCCGAGGTGCTCGGCATGGCCGACCGCGTGCTCGTCATGCGCGAAGGGCGCATCACGGCCGAGATCGACCGCGACACCGCCACCAGCGAGAACGTCATGTACGCCGCGACCCACGCATCGGAGCAGCTGAAGTGACCGCGTCCCCTCCCACCACTCGCATCCCGGTCTCGGGCCTGACCAAGCGCCTGAGCGCGCTCGGCCGCGCGCGCGAGTTCGGCATCCTGATCGCCCTCGCCATCGTCATCGCGGCCGCCACGATCAAGAACCCCGCGTTCCTGTTCTCGAACGACGGCTGGCGCGACCTGCTGCTGACCCCTTCGATCCTGGTGCTCGTGGCCGTCGGGCAGGCGATCGTGATCATCACGCGCAACGTCGACCTGTCGGTGGGCTCCATCATCGGCCTCACCGCCTACCTGACCGGGCGCCTCTTCATCGACTTCCCAGCTCTGCCGATCCCGCTGGTGGCCCTGCTGGCCGTGGTGCTCGGCGCCGTGCTCGGACTGATCAACGGCGCGCTCGTCGCGTTCGCCCGGGTTCCCGCCATGGTCATCACCCTCGGAACCCTGTACGCCTACCGGGGCATCAACGTCGCGTGGGCGGGGTCGAGCCGCGTCAATGCGTCGGACATGCCCAAGGAGTTCCTCGCTCTCGGCACGGGCCAGATCCTGTTCATCCCGATCCTCACGATCATCGCCTTCGCCGTCCTCGCGATCGCTGCGTGGTACATGCGCAACACCCGCGGCGGCCGCGAGTACTACGCGATCGGCTCCGACCCCGCCGCGGCCGAGCTCTACGGCCTGCGGGTGACCCGCCGCATCCTCACCGCGTTCATCCTGTCGGGGGCGCTCGCCGGACTCGCCGGTGTCTTCTACGCCGCCCGCTACGGCTCGGTCAGCTCGCAGGCGGGCGCCGGCTGGGAACTGGATGCCGTCGGCGCCGCCGTCATCGGCGGCATCGCCATCACAGGAGGCGTGGGCACGGTGTGGGGTGCGGCGATCGGCGCCGTGCTGCTCATGACCATCAACCGGGCGCTGCCGATCCTCGGCATCCCCGACTTCTGGCAGCGCGCCGTCGTCGGCGTGCTCATCATCGGCGCGATCGTGCTCGACCGCATCCTGGCGGTGCGCCAGAGGCGCCAGCTCATCGAGGCGAGGGACGAATCATGACCACCACCGCCACCACCTCGTCCACGCGGGTCATCCGCGACTACGCGAAGCCGCTCTGGCAGCGGGTGCTCCTCACGCGCGAGATGGCGATCATCGCGCTGCTGATCGTCGTCGTGCTCGTGGCATCCGTCGCCGTCCGTGGGTTCGGGCAGCCGATCACGCTGAACTACCTGCTGCTCGACATCGCGCCGATCCTGCTGATCGCGCTGCCGATGACCCTCATCATGATCACCGGCGAGATCGACCTGTCGGTGGGCAGCATGGTGGGACTGTCCAGCGTCGTCACCGGCGTCGCGGTGAACGCCGGCATCCCGTTCGAGGCGGCGGCGCTGCTCGCGCTGGTCGTCGGAGTCGTCGGCGGTGCGGTGAACGGGTTCTTCGTCACGGTGGTGGGGCTTCCCTCGCTCGCCGTCACGATCGGAACCCTCGCGCTCTTCCGCGGCCTCGCCGTGGGCCTGCTCGGCACGACGGCGGTCACCGACTTCCCCGAGCTGTGGACGGCGCTCGCGAAGGCGAAGATCTCCGGCACCACGATCCCGTACATCATGGTGCCGTTCCTGATCCTGCTCGTCGTGTTCGTCGTGCTGCTTCACTTCACGTCGTTCGGTCGCGGCATCTTCGCGATCGGTCTGTCCAAGGACGCCGCCCGGTTCTCGGGCGTGGACGTCGAGCGCACGAAGCTCATCCTGTTCGTGCTCGCCGGCCTCGTCTCGGCGTTCGCGGGCGTCTTCTACACCCTGCGCTTCGGCAGCGCCCGCGGCGACAACGCGACCGGGCTCGAGCTGCAGGTGATCGCCGCAGTCGTGCTCGGCGGCGTGTCGGTGTTCGGCGGCCGCGGGGCTCTGCACGGCGTCGTCGCCGCGGCCGTGCTCATCGGCGTGATCTCCAGCGCGCTGCGCCTGGCGAACATCACGTCGGATGTCATCAACATCGTGACCGGAGTGCTGCTCGTGCTCTCGGTCGTCGCCGCCAGCGTCCTCAACTGGCTGCAGAAGGCCCGTCGGCGACCCGGCCGACCCCCACGCGTCACGGCCTCCACAGCATGATCAGGCCGCTGCACGCCGCCGTCGACACCCGTCGCGGCGGAGCCCATGAAAGGAAAGAACAATGACGTTTGCACGCAAGCGTGTCGCCGCGGTCGCGGCGGTGGCCGTCGCGGCCGCTCTCACGCTCGCCGGCTGCGCCGACACCGGGTCGGGCGACTCGTCCGGCGACACCGGTGGCGACAGCGCGAACCTGGCGGTCACGTTCCTGCCGAAGAACCTCGGCAACCCGTACTTCGACACCTCGAGCAAGGGCGGCAAGGCGGCCGTCGACGAGTTCGGCGGCACTTTCAACGAGGTCGGCCCGGCCGAGGCCACGCCCGACGCGCAGGTGAGCTACATCAACACCGCGACCCAGCAGGGCGTGGGTGCGCTCGTCGTCTCGGCGAACGACCCCAAGGCCATCTGCGACGCCCTGAACGAGGCGCGCGACGCGGGCGTCAAGGTCGTCACCTTCGACTCTGACACCAACCCCGAGTGCCGCGACCTGTTCATCAACCAGGCCACGGCCGAGGGCATCGCCAAGATCCAGGTCGACCTGATCGCCGAGCAGATCGGCGACGCGGGCGAGATCGCGATCCTGTCGGCGTCGGCGAACGCGACCAACCAGAACGCGTGGATCGCCACGATGGAGGAGCTCCTGGCCGCCGAGCACCCGAACATCACGCTCGTCGAGACGGTGTACGGCGACGACGACGACCAGACCTCGTTCGACAAGACCGCGGCGCTGCTGCAGTCGCACCCGAACCTGAAGGGCATCGTCTCGCCCACCACGGTCGGCATCTCGGCCGCGGCGCGCTACCTGTCGACCTCGGACTTCAAGGGCAAGGTCGCGCTCACGGGCCTGGGCACCCCGAACCAGATGCGCGAGTTCGTCGAGGACGGCACCGTCACCGCGTTCGCCCTGTGGAACCCCGAGGAGCTCGGTTACCTCGCCGCGTGGGCCGCGCAGGCCCTCATCACCGGTGAGATCACCGGCGAGGAAGGCGACACGTTCGAGGCCGGCAAGCTCGGCTCGTACACGGTCGGCCCGGACGCGACCGTCCTCCTCGGTGACCCGTACGTGTTCGACGCGGACAACATCGGCGACTTCGACTTCTGAGTCGCCCGCCCGGCCGGCGGCCATCACGCCGGCCGGGCCCCTTCCGAAAGGCTTCCCATGACGCGCGTGTCCTTCCAGCTGCGGGTGCGCCCCGAGCTCATCGACGACTACGTCGCCCGTCACTGCCCCGTGTGGCCCGAGATGCTCGCCGAGATCGCGGCGGCCGGGCGGCGCAACTACTCCCTCTTCCTCGGCGACGGCGGTCGGCTCTTCGGCTACTACGAGACCGACGACGACGCGGCCGCGCAGGCCTATCTCGCGGCATCCCCCGTCGCCACCCGCTGGGAGGCCGAGATGTCCCGGTTCTTCGTCGGCCTAGAGGGCCGGCCCGACCAGGCCGCCACACCGCTCGTCGAGGTGTTCCACCTCGAAGACCAGCTCGCCGCGGCGGAAGCGGCCTCGGCGGCGGCATCCCTCATCGACAACGAAAGCGACGCATCGTGAGCACCCTGTCCCCCGAGATCCTGTCGACCCTGGAGGCGCAGGGCATCGAACTGCCGAGCTGGGCGTTCGGCAACTCCGGCACGCGGTTCCGCGTGTTCACCACGGCCGGGACGCCCCGCGACCCGTTCGAGAAGATCGCGGATGCCGCGCAGGTCAACTCCTTCACGAGGCTCGCGCCGTCGGTCGCGCTGCACATCCCGTGGGACAAGGTCTCTTCGTACGGCGACCTGCGCAAGCACGCCGAAGACCTCGGCGTCGCGCTCGGCACGATCAACTCGAACACGTTCCAGGACGAGGACTACAAGTTCGGCGCGCTCACCCACCACGACGAGCGCATCCGCCGCAAGGCGATCGACCACCACTACGAGTGCATCGAGATCATGCATGCCACGGGCTCGCGCGACCTGAAGATCTGGCTGGCCGAGGGTTCGAACTATCCGGGACAGGGCGACCTGCGCGCCCGCCAGGATCGCCTCGCCGACTCGCTGCAGCAGATCTGCGCGCGCCTGTCGGGCGAGCAGCGCCTGGTGCTGGAGTACAAGTTCTTCGAGCCGGCTTTCTACCACACGGATGTCCCGGACTGGGGCACCTCGTACGCCCAGGTCGCCGCCCTCGGCGATCGCGCGATGGTGTGCCTCGACACCGGCCACCACGCGCCGGGCACGAACATCGAGTTCATCGTGATGCAGCTGCTGCGCCTCGGAAAGCTCGGCTCGTTCGACTTCAACTCGCGCTTCTACGCCGACGACGACCTGATCGTGGGGGCGGCGGATCCGTTCCAGCTGTTCCGCATCATCTTCGAGGTCGTGCGCGGCGGCGGGCTCAACAACCCCGATGTGGCGTTCATGCTCGACCAGTGCCACAACATCGAGGACAAGATCCCGGGCCAGATCCGCTCGGTGCTGAACGTGCAGGAGATGACCGCCCGGGCGCTGCTGGTCGACCGCGCCGCCCTCGCCGCCGCGCAGGACGCGAACGACGTGCTCGCCGCCAATGCGATCTTCATGGACGCGTTCTACACCGACGTGCGTCCCGCTCTCGCCGAATGGCGCGAGTCGCGGGGCCTTGCCGCCGACCCGATGGCCGCGTACGCGGCATCCGGCTATCAGGCGCGCATCGCCGCCGAGCGCGTGGGCGGCACCCAGGCCGGCTGGGGCGCCTGACCCCTCCCCTTCCCCGCAGTCACGATCTGCGGATGCCACGACCAGACGACCCGCAGCACGCGACCGCCGAGCGGGGTTGACGAAGGATGACACGACATGACGAACGAGACCGTTGAGCAGCTGATCGCACGGTCGAACCGGCTGGGCGCCGACCCGCGCAACACGAACTACGCGGGCGGCAACACGTCCGCGAAGGGCACCGAGATCGACCCGGTGACGGGTGAGCCGGTGGAGCTGCTGTGGGTGAAGGGCTCGGGCGGCGATCTCGGCACGCTCAAGCCCGAGGGCCTCGCCGTGCTGCGCCTCGACCGGCTGCGCGCGCTCGCCGGCGTCTACCCCGGCGTCGAGCGCGAGGACGAGATGGTCGCCGCGTTCGACTACTGCCTGCACGGCCGCGGCGGCGCCGCGCCCTCGATCGACACCGCGATGCACGGGCTCGTGGATGCCGCCCACGTCGACCACCTGCATCCGGACTCCGGCATCGCCATCGCGACCGCCGCCGACGGCCCGGCGCTCACGCAGGCGGTCTTCGGCGAGAAGGTCGTGTGGGTGCCGTGGCGGCGCCCGGGCTTTCAGCTCGGCCTCGACATCGCGGCGATCGCGCAGCAGAACCCGGCCGCGATCGGCTGCATCCTCGGCGGGCACGGCATCACCGCGTGGGGCGACACGTCCGACGAGGCCGAGCAGAACTCCTCCTGGATCATCGCCACCGCGGCCGAATACCTCGAGCAGCACGGTTCCGCACAGCCGTTTGGAGGAGTTCGGCAGGGCTTCGAGGCGCTGCCCGAGGCCGAGCGGCGCGCCAAGGCGGCGGCGCTGGCCCCGACGATCCGCGGCCTCGCGTCGACCGACAAGCCGATGGTGGGGCATTTCACCGACGCAGGCGTCGTGCTCGAATTCCTCGCATCCGAGAAGGCGCCCGCGCTCGCGGCGCTCGGCACGAGCTGCCCCGACCACTTCCTGCGGACCAAGGTCAAGCCGATGATCCTCGACCTGCCCGCGGATGCGCCGGTCGAGGCATCCGTCGCCCGTCTTCGCGAGCTGCACGAGCAGTACCGCGCCGACTACCGGGCCTACTACGACGCGCACGCGACGGCGGAGTCCCCCGCGATCCGCGGCGCCGACCCGCTCATCGTGCTCGTGCCGGGCGTGGGCATGTTCTCGTACGGCGCGAACAAGCAGACCGCGCGCGTCGCGGGCGAGTTCTACGTCAACGCGATCAACGTCATGCGCGGCGCCGAGTCGGTCTCGACGTACGCCCCGATCTCGGACGCCGAGAAGTTCCGCATCGAGTACTGGGCGCTCGAAGAGGCGAAGCTGCAGCGGATGCCTCGCCCGAAGTCCCACCAGGGGCGCATCGCGTTCGTGACCGGCGCGGCATCCGGCATCGGCAAGGCCATCGCGACCCGCCTCGCGGCCGAGGGCGCGTGCGTCGTGGTCGCCGACCTCGACCTCGAGAAGGCGCAGGCCGCCGCCGCCGAGCTCGGAAACGCGGATGTCGCGATCGGCGTCGCCGCGAACGTTGCCGACGCCGCGGGCGTGCAGGCCGCGATCGACGCCGCTGTGCTCGCCTTCGGCGGCGTCGACCTCGTCGTCAACAACGCCGGCCTGTCGCTGTCCAAGCCGCTGCTGGAGACCACCGAGGCGGACTGGGACCTGCAGCACGACGTCATGGCGAAGGGCTCGTTCCTCGTCTCGAAGGCGGCGGCGCGGGCCCTGATCGACCAGGGCATGGGCGGCGACGTCATCTACATCTCGTCGAAGAACTCCGTCTTCGCCGGCCCCAACAACATCGCGTACTCGGCGACGAAGGCCGACCAGGCCCATCAGGTGCGCCTGCTCGCGGTCGAGCTCGGCGAGCACGGCGTGCGCGTCAACGGCATCAACCCCGACGGGGTCGTGCGCGGCTCGGGAATCTTCGCGAGCGGGTGGGGCGCGAACCGCGCCGCGACCTACGGCGTGCCCGAAGAGAAGCTCGGCGAGTTCTACGCGCAGCGCACGATCCTCAAGCGCGAGGTCGTGCCCGAGAACGTCGCCGACGCGGTGTACGTGCTCACCGGGCCCGAGCTCTCGCGCACGACGGGCCTGCACATCCCGGTCGACTCCGGGGTCGCGGCGGCGTTCCTGCGATGAGCGACCGCGCCGCGGCATCCTCCGGGCCCCGTCGAGAACGCGGTCTCTCGCCGAGTGAGCATGTCATCCCCGCGGATGACGTGGCGTCTCGGCGAGAACGCGGAGTCTCGACGGGCGGGGGCGCGGTCGCGGCGGTCGACCTCGGAGCGACGAGCGGGCGCGTCATGATCGGTCGCGTGCGCGACGGGGCGGTTGAACTCGAACTCGTCGCGCGGTTCCCGAACGGCCCGGTCGCGCGCGAAGACGGCCTGCACTGGGACTTCGCCGCGCTCTACGGCCACATCGTCGACGGCCTCGCCGAGGCGGTGCGGCGCGAGCCCGCGATCGCAAGCGTCGGCATCGACTCGTGGGCGGTCGACTACGGTCTCGTCCGCGACGGTGCGCTCGTCGCGGAGCCCTTCCACTACCGCGACGAGCGCACGGCGGCCGGTGTGGCCGCGGTGCACGCGCGCGTGCCCTTCGCCGAGCTGTACCGCCGCAACGGCCTGCAGTTCCTGCCGTTCAACACGCTCTACCAGTACGCCGTCGAGCGAGGGCTGACGCAGGCCGATGCCGCCCTCCTCGTGCCCGATCTCGTGGCGTTCCTGCTCACTGGCGCCCTGGCGGCCGAGCGCACCAACGCGTCGACGACGGGGCTCGTCGACGTGCGCACCGGGGAGTGGGACCTCGAACTGGCAGAGCTGCTCGGGGTCGCGGCATCCGCTCTGCCTCCGCTCGTCGATCCCGGAACGCGCGTCGGCCGCCTGGCCGGCGCCGCGCGCGAACGCATCGGCGCACCGCTCGACGTGATCGCGGTCGGCTCACACGACACCGCGTCGGCAGTCGTCGCGGTGCCGCTCGCCTCGCCGAGCTCGGCCTACATCTCGTGCGGAACGTGGGGCCTGGTCGGTCTCGAGCTCGACGAGCCGGTGGTGACGGATGCCGCGCGCGAGGCGAACTTCACGAACGAGGGCGGGGTCGACGGGCGCGTGCGGTTCCTGCACAACGTCACCGGACTCTGGCTGCTGAGCGAGACCGTGCGCGCGTGGGAGGCCGAGGACGGCGCGCCGATCGAGCTGACGGAACTGCTGGATGCCGCAACCGCCGTGACCGGCGACCTTGCGCTGTTCGACGCGAACGACGAGCGCCTCTCGGCCCCTGGCGACATGCCCGCGCGCATCGCCGCGGTGCTGGGCGAGCGCGGTGCGCGCGTGCCCGCGACCCGCGCGGCGTTCGCCCGAACGATCGTCGAGTCGATCGCGCAGGCGTTCGCCGAGGCGGTTCGCACCGCCGGCCGGCTCACCTCCCGCGAGATCGACGTCATCCACCTGGTCGGCGGCGGCGCGCTCAACCGCCTGCTGTGCCAGGCCACGGCGGATCGCTCGGGGCTTGCCGTGCTGGCCGGACCGGTCGAGGCGACGGCCCTCGGCAACGTGCTCGTGCAGGCGCGCACGCACGGCTGGTTCGGGCCGGATGCCACGCTCGAGACCCTGCGCGCGGCCGTTGCCGCCGCGGTGACACCCGAGCGATACGAGCCTCGTCAAAGCCTGTCGCCGCGCCCGGCGTCTGCCTAGCGTGCCCGCCCCATCCGACACCCCACCCGACCCGACGGAGCGCCATGCGACTCGACGACATCCAGATCCGCGACCCGTTCGTGCTGTACGACCCCGACGAGGGCCGCTACCACCTGTTCGGCAGCACCGACGAGGACATCTGGAAGGGTCCGGCGACGGGATTCGACACCTACTGGAGCACCGACCTCGAGAAGTGGCACGGTCCGTCGCCGGCGTTCCGGCCATCGCCCGACTTCTGGTCGCACACGCAGTACTGGGCTCCCGAGGCGCACCGCTACCGGGGCGCCTTCTACCTGTTCGCGACCTTCACCGCCGAGGGCGAGCGCCGCGGCACCCAGGTGCTGCGCGCCGAACGGGCCGCAGGCCCCTACGAGCCGTGGTCGCCGGGCCCGCTCACGCCGCGCGAGTGGGAGTGCCTCGACGGCACGCTGCACGTCGAGGACGGCATCCCGTACCTCGTGTTCTGTCACGAGTGGAAGGATGTCGGCGACGGCGAGGTGCAGGCGATCCGGCTGACCGACGACCTGCGGGGCACCGTCGGCGAGCCGTTCCTGCTGTTCCGCGCGTCGGAGGCGCCGTGGGCGAGATCGATCGAGCGGCCCGAGTTTCCGCGTGTGTACGTCACCGACGGCCCGTCCATGCATCGCACGCGCGACGGGCGTCTCCTGATGCTGTGGTCGAGCTTCGGCGACTCGGGCTACGCGATGGGGGTCGCGACGTCGCGTTCGGGCGGCATCGCCGGTCCCTGGACCCAGGCCGACGAGCCGATCTGGCCCGCCGACGGCGGTCACGGCATGGTCTTCGCCGACGCGGAAGGGCGGCTGCTGCTCACACTGCACACGCCGAACCGCACTCCCGACGAGCGCGCGCGCTTCTTCCCGGTAGAAGAGACGCCGGACGGGCTGCGGCTGGCTCGCTGAGCCTTCCGGCCGCGGCCGCCGGCCAGCCGGCACAGCCCCGCCGGCCGGCCCCGGCCTGCTACGGCAGCCGCAGCGCCCCGTCGACGCGCCGCGGAATGCTCAGCGGGTTGCCCTCGCGCAGCGCCGCGGGAAGCACGCGCTCGGGGGCGTCCTGGTAGGCGATGGGCCGCTGGAAGCGCCGGGCCGCGGTGGCTCCGACCGACGTGTGCTGCGAGGTCGTGGAGGGCCACGGACCCCCGTGGTGCTGCGACCACGTGACGGCGACGCCCGTCGGCCACCCGGCGAACAGCACGCGGCCCGCGCGCGCGGCGAGCACGTCGAGCACGGGCGTGACGTCGTCGGCGTCCTCGGCGTGGATCGTCGCGGTGAGGCTGCCCTCGAGCCGCGCGAGCACCGCGGGCAGGTCGGCCGCCGACCCGTACCGCACCAGGAGCGTCACCGGCCCGAAGACCTCCGCCGACAAGGTCTCGAGGTGCGTCGCGAACGTGTCGAGATCGACCGCGTAGACGAGGGGCTGAGGGATGCCGTCATCCGCGGCGCGTCCCGCGACGACCTCGGCACCGGGCACCGCGGCGAGATGCGCGAGTCCGGCGCGGAAGCCGCGGTCGATCGCGTCGGTCAGCAGGCGATGCGGCGCGGAGCCGACATGGGCGGGCAGCGCGGACTCGAGCGCGGAGCCGTCGGGTACGAACACGATCCCCGGCTTGGTGCAGAACTGCCCCGCGCCGAGCTGGAACGACCCCGCAAGGCCCTGCGCGAGCGCGGCGCCGCGCGCGGCATCGGCCGCTTCGGTCACCACGACCGGGTTGATCGATCCGAGCTCGCCGAAGAACGGGATCGGCGAGGGGCGCGCGGCGGCACGGTCGGCGAGCGCGCGCCCGCCTGCGACCGACCCGGTGAACGAGCCCGCCGCGATCGCAGGGTGCTCGATGAGCGCGACGCCCGCCTCGCGACCTTCGACGAGCGCGAACACGCCGTCGGGCGCGCCCGCCCCCGCGAGTGCCTGTGACACGAGCGACGCCACGCGCCGCGACAGTTCGGGGTGCCCCGGGTGCGCCTTGACGATCACGGGGCAGCCGACCGCGAGCGCCGAGGCCGTGTCGCCGCCGGCGACCGAGAACGCGAACGGGAAGTTCGATGCCGCGAACACCGCCACAGGGCCGACGGGGCGCAGCATCCGGCGCAGGTCCGGACGCGGGGGCGCGGCATCCGGCACCGCGTGATCGATGACCGCCTCGAGGTACGAGCCCTCCTCGACGACATCGGCGAACAGGCGCAGCTGCCCCGTCGTGCGGGCCACCTCGCCGCGCAGGCGCGTCTCGCCGAGCGCGGTCTCGCCATCGGCGATCGCGACGAGCTCGTGGGCGTGCGCATCGAGCTCGGTGGCGACGGCGCGCAGCCACGCGGCGCGCTCGGCATCCGTCGATGCGGCGGTCGCGGCGAACGCCGCCGCGGCGGCGGTGGCGAGGCGGTCGAGCTCGGCGGGGGTCGAGTCGGTCATGCGGTCCTCCTTGGGGGCGGGTCGTGAATCAGCGGAAGCGGATGCCGACGCCCGGCGCGGTCCCGCCGGCGATGCGTCCGTCGCCCACGACGAGCCCGGTCGGCTCGGCGAGAGCGTCGAGGTCGGCGAACAGGGCGTCCTCGACGACCTCGATGCGGGTCGCGGTGTCGAGGCAGAGCGCGAGCGGAGCGGACAGTTCGGGAAGGAGGTGGAACGCGAGCTCGGCCCCGCCCTCCTGCACCGCCCGCGCGATCCGCAGTGCGGGCGTGATCCCGCCCACGCGCACGATGTTCGGCTGCAGCACCTGCGCGGCGTCTGCGTCGAGGAACTCGCGGAAGCGGTATTCCGTGTGCAGGTTCTCGCCGACGGCGATGCGCACGCCCGTCTCCCGCCGCAGCGCGATGTGCCCCGCGAGGTCGTCGGCGCGCAGCGGCTCCTCGAGCCACGCGATCCGCAGCGGAGCGAACGCGTCGGCGGCTGCGACCGCGCGGTCGAGTCTCCAGCGCTGGTTCGCGTCGACCATGAGGTCGCGGTCCGGTCCGATCACGTCGCGTACGGCGGCGATGCGGTCGACGTCCTCCGCGAGGTCGGGCTTGCCGACCTTCACCTTCACGCCGCCGAAGCCGGCGTCGACCCAGCGGCGCGCCTGGGCGACGAGGTCGTCGAGCGGGTAGTGCAGATTGACGCCGCTGCCGTAGGCGGCAAGCGACTCGTGGCGGCGGCCGAGCAGAGAAGGGATGCCGCCACCCGCGCGCCGCGCGACGAGGTCCCACAGCGCGAGGTCGAGGCCCGCGAGCGCGATCGTCGTGACGCCGCCGGCCCCTGCCTCATGCAGATGGCGCCACGCGTCGTCCCACCACGCCGGGGCGGCGGGGCGGCCGAGCGCGAACGGCGCGAGATCCGTGTCGATCAGGGCCTGCACCGCCGTGCCGCCGATCGACGGGGTCCACGAGAAGCCGTGACCGACGGCGCCGTCGGCATCGGTCACGGTGACCTCGATGACCCGCACGTCCGTGACGTCAGGCCCCCACGGTCGCGACAGCGGGATCGTGATGGGCCGCGTCTCGACACTCGCGATCGCCGGGGCATCCGTCGGCGCGATCATCGCGCGACGAGCTCCCGCCCGCGCTCGAGGAGTGCCTGCAGCCGCGCCTCCTGCTCGGGCGTCGGGTCGACCAGCGGCGGGCGCACCGACCCGACCGCCAGCCCCGACAGCCGCAGCCCGGCCTTGATGAGCGACACGGCGAAGCCGGGCGTCTCGTCGCGCAGCCGCACGAGCGGCACGTAGAACTCGTCGAGCAGCACGCGCTGACGGCCCTCGTCTTCGTCGCGGTACGCCGCGAAGAACGCCGTCGCGATCTCGGGCGCCATCGCGAACACGGCCGACGAATACAGCGGAACGCCGATCGCGCGGTACGCCGCCTGGCTGAGCTCGGCGGTCAGCAGGCCGTTGAAGAACTGCAGGTCGCGACCGGCACGGGATGCCGCGAGCACGAAGCGCTGCATGAGCGCGACGTCGCCCACGCCGTCCTTGATGCCCACGACCGACGGCAGGGTCACGACCCGGTCGACGGTCGCCTCGGACAGCTGCATGTTGCCGCGGTGGTAGACCACGAGCGGCAGCTCTGTCGCCGCCGCCACGGCCTCGATGTAGGCCACGAGTCCGTGCTGGGGCCCCTGCACGAGATACGGCGGCATGACGAGCAGACCGTCGGCCCCGGCATCCTGTGCCGCACGCGCCGTCTCGCGCGCGTGCCCGAGGGGCCCGCCCGCACCCGCGAAGACCGGCACGCGTCCGCCGACGCCGCCGACCGACGTCGCCACGACCTCGCCGAACTCCCCCACCGACAGGGAGTGGTATTCGCCCGTGCCGCACGCCGCGAACACGCCCGCCGCTCCCGCGGCGACCCCGCCCGAGACGTGGGTCGCGAGCACGTCCAGGTCGGGCCGGTCGCGCGCATCGAACGGCGTCACCGGAAAGAACAGCACTCCGTCGGCGAAGGTCGGTTCAGGCATGCGTCGGTCCTCCCATGGGGGCGGGCTTGGTGCCTGCCACGAGCTCGGTGCGCCACGAGCGGCGCGCGCGCCACCCGAGCAGCCGCTCGGCCTTCGCGCTCGAGAACACGGCCTCCCCAGGGCCGAGCGATGCCGCAAACCCCCCCGTCTCGGGCACCCAGCGCGCGAGCGCCTCGCCGACGGGCTCCCGTACGAGCGAGTCCTGCGCGGCCACGAAGAACACCGATCCGTTCGGGGCGGCGTCGGGCCGCGCGAGCCACGCGAGGACGAACTCGCCCGCGTCGCGCGCGTCGACGTAGTTGAACAGCGACACGGCCGCCAGCGCGGGGTCGTCGAGGCGATCGGCGATCGTGTGGCCCTGCTGGGTCGGCGCGCCGTGCCACTCCTCGGGTGACACGACGTAGCACGGGCGGAAGAGCCCCAGCCGCAGCGGCGCGCCCGCGCGCACCTCGGCCTGGACGAGTTCCTCGATCGCGACCTTCGCCGCCGCGTACGCGGTCCACGGGGCGAGGGGGTGGGTCTCGTCGATCGGCAGCGCCGACGGCCTCCAGCCCGCGGGCGCGCCGTAGCCGATGACCGTGGGGCTGCTCGAGATGAGCACGGCGCCGATCCCCGCCTCGCGCGCGCCGGCGATCACCGCGACCGCCAGCGACGTGTTCGTGCGGAAGGTCTCTTCATCGGGCGCGCTGAAGGGCGCCGGGATACCGGCCAGGTGCACGATCGCGTCGGGCCGATGCTCGGCGAAGAGGGAGGCCGCGGCCGCGGCATCGGTCAACTCGTGCACGACCTGCACGGCAGGAAGCCCCGGCGCCTCGACGCGATCGACCGACACGACCTCGTGCCCGGCCTCGGCGAGCACCGTCACGACGCTGCGGCCCAGGCGGCCCGCGCCGCCGGTGACCAGCACGCGGCTCATCGCGCGCCGCCCTCGAGTGCGACGGCCGCGGGGCCCAGGTCGAGGTCAGCCGTGCGCACGGCCTGGCCGGTCTCGAGTGAGCGGTTGCCCGCGAGCCCCACCGCCATCGACCGCACGCCGTCGAGCCACGACGCCGCGCGGCCCAGCGGATCGTGCGCACGCCCGACGAACACCTCGCGCAGCAGCACCGCGTCGCCGCCGCCGTGGCCGCCCGCGGCCTCGGGGATCGCGACCTGCTCGGCCGGCGCGAAGTGCCGCTGCACCACGAGCCGTTCCGAGACCGGACGCGCGTCCTCGTGCGCGACCGCATCAGGGCGGGCGCTCGGGTCGACGACGACTCTCCCGTCGGCGTCGAGCAGCACCGCCCCGCGCTCGACGACGGTCAGCTCCGCGCGGCCCGCGGTGCCGTTGACGGCGACCGTGTAGCCCTCCCACGGCGAGTGCGCGTTGAGCGAGTACGACATCGACGCGCCGCCCGCGTAGTCCACGACCAGCGACAGGTTGTCTTCGATCGTGATGCCCGGATCGAACACGTCGCGGTCGCGCAGGTAGCCGTCGTGCGCCTCCTGGTCGAAGTACAGCCCCTTGAGGGTGGGGTCCTCGCGCAGGTCGAGGCTGAACGCGTCCCGCAGCGGCGAATCGCTCGACCCGCGGTCCGGGCGGGCGCCCAGCCCCCGCGCGGCGGCGTTGTCGGCGCCGTAGAAGCGCAGACCGCCGCTCGCGAACACGCGGGCGGGGGCATCCGCGATCCACCAGTTGACGAGGTCGAAGTGGTGGCTCGCCTTGTGGATGAGCAGGCCCCCGGAGTTCGCCTTGTCGCGGTGCCAGCGCCGGAAGTAGTCCGCGCCGTGCGCGGTGTCGAGCACCCACTCGAAGTGCACCGAGGTCACCCGGCCGATCGCACCCGACGCGATGACCTCCTTCAGGGCGCTGTTGCGCGGCGAGTAGCGGTAGTTGAACGTCACGGTCACCGACCGGCCGGTGCGCTCGGCCGCCTCGGCGATGCGCCGCACCCCGGCCTCGCTCGTCGTGAGCGGCTTCTCGACGATCGCGTCGGCCCCGGCCTCGAGGGCGGCCACGACCAGATCGGCGTGCGTGACATCGGGCGAGGTCACGATGACGCGGTCGATGCCGTGCTCGATCACCGCCGTGCCCAGCGCCTCCGGCGCGAAGCGGGCGGGTGCCGGGGCGCCGGCCGCCGTCACGCGCTTCTCGTACCAGTCCAGGCGGCCGGGGTTCGTGTCGCCCCACGCGACGAGTTCGGCCACGTCGGAGTGCGCTGCGGTGATCGCGTCGATGTACATCTGCGCGCGCGAGCCCGTGCCGACGAGGGCGTAGCGGATGCGGGTGGTCATGGTCGTCTCTCGTCGTGAAGTCGTGCGGGTGCGGGGGGCGGCATCCGGCATCATTTGATCCCCGTCGTGGCGAAGCCGCGCAGCAAGAAGCGCTGGCCGATGAGGAACACGATGAACAGGGGCAGCAGCGACACGACCGACATCGCGAACATCGCCCCGAAGTTCGAGGCCTCCTGCGCGTCAATGAAGCCCTTGAGCGCCACCTGCGCGGGGAACATGCCGGGCTCCCGCAGGTAGATGAGCGGGCCGAAGAAGTCGCCCCACGTCCAGATGAACGTGAAGATCGCCGTCGTCACGAGGGCCGGGATCATGAGCGGCAGCGTGATCTGGGCGAACATGCGCAGGTGGCCCGCGCCGTCGATCTTGGCCGCCTCGAAGATCTCGTTCGGCAGCGCGCGGATGAACTGCACCATCAGGAAGATGAAGAACGCGTCCGTCGCGAGGAACTTCGGCACGATGAGCGGCAGGAACGTGTTGAGCCAGCCCAGCTGCTGGAAGATCACGAACTGCGGGATCAGCACGACCTGGAACGGCAGCATGATGCCGATGAGCATGATCGCGAAGTACAGGTTTCGCCCGCGGAAGCGCAGCCGCGCGAACGCGTACGCGGCCAGGGAGCACGAGATCAGGTTCCCGATGATCGCCCCGACCGAGATGATCATCGAGTTGCCGAGGTACAGGCCGAAGGGCGCCTGCAGATCGTTCCATCCGCTGACGTAGTTGTCGAGCGTCAGGTCGGTCGTGAAGATGCTGAGGTCGCGGAAGATCTCGTCGTTGGGCTTGAGGCTGGACACGACCAGCCAGATCAGCGGATACAGCATGACCAGCGACACCGCCACGAGCGCGATGTGCTTGACGATCGACGTCACCGTCGCGCGCGTGCCGCGCCGGCGGCGGCGGCGCCCCAGCGATTTGCCGGTCGTGATGAGCTCTGTGGCGGGAGCGGCCGCGGTTTCAGTCGTCATAGAACACCCAGAACTTCGAGAACCAGAAATTGAAAGCCGTGAACACGCCGATCACGATGAGCAGGAACCACGCCATCGCGCTCGCGGTGCCCATGTCGTAGTTGATCCAGCCCGTCCGGTACAGGAACAGCGTGTAGAACATCGTCGAGTCCGCGGGGCCGCCGGTGCCGCCCGAAACGACGTAGGCCTGCGTGAACGTCTGGAAGGAGAAGATGATCTGCAGCACGAGATTGAAGAAGATGATCGGGGTGAGCAGCGGGATCGTGATCGAGACGAACCGGCGCACCCTTCCCGCGCCGTCCATCTCGGCGGCCTCGTAGTACATGTCGGGGATCTGGCGCAGCCCCGCGAGGAAGATCACCATCGGAGACCCGAAGGTCCAGATGTGCAGCACGATGATCGTCCACAGCGCGTAGTCGGGATGCCCGATCCAGCCGGGCAGGTCGGTGAACCCGAACCAGCCGAGGAACGCGTTGAAGATGCCGTCCTTCGCGAACACCTGGCGCCACAGGATCGCGACGGCGACCGACCCGCCCAGCAGGCTCGGCAGGTAGAACGCCGAGCGGTAGAACGACAGGCCGCGCATGCCGCGGTCAAGCAGCAGCGCGAGCGCGAGGGCGAACGCGAGCTGCAGCGGAACCGAGACCAGCACGTACTGCGTCGTGACGCGGAACGCGTTCCAGAACTTGGCGTCCTGGAACATCTCGATGTAGTTCTCGAACCACACGAACTGGGGCGGGTCGAGAAACGGCGGGTGCAGCACGTTGTAGTCCGTGAGCGACAGATACAGGGATGCCGCCATCGGGCCGACTCCGAGAAGCAGCAGGCCCGCGAACCACGGCAGAAGGAACAGGTACCCCGCCTTGTTGTCCGGGTAGGCCTTCTTCGGGTCGGGCTTCGCGCCGCCTCGCCGGGCATTGAGCGCGATGTCGCGCAGTTCGCCCAGACTGCTCATCTCCGACCTCCTCGTCGATTCGTGAAACCGCTATCTCGGATTCTCCGGAACGAAGATACCCTGAGAAGCGTCGATTGGCGCACGAAGTTGCGAAACAGACATCCGGGTACCCGCCGATGCCGGGAATCCACACCGCAGAAAGGGCTGCACGTGGCACGACGAACCGGTCTGAGCACGATCTCCGACGTCGCCGCGCGCGCGGGCGTCTCACCGGCGACCGTGTCGCGCGTGATGAACGACCGGTTCGCCGGCGAACCCGAGGTCGCCGAGCGCGTCACGGCCGCCGCCCACGAACTCGGCTACTCGCCCAGCCACCTCGGCCGTTCGCTCGCGCTCGGCACGACCAACGCCATCGCCTTCGTCGTGCCCGACCTCGGCAACCCCATGTTCCAGGCGGTGCTGTCGGGGCTCAGCAAGACGGCGGCCCACGACGGCTACCGCGTGCTCGTGGCCGACTCGGCGGAGTCACCGAGCGACGAGCCGCTGCTGGCCGCCGAGATCCGCCGGCGCGCCGACGCGGTCGTGCTGTGCGCGCCGCGCATGCCTGCCGAGCGCCTGGTTCCGCTCGTGCAGAGCCTGCAGCCGCTCGTCGTCATCAACCGACCCGACCTGTCGCTGTCGGCGCCGGCCCTCGCGATCGACTACGAGTCCGGCATCCAGCGGATCGCCCAGCACCTCTACGACCTCGGCCATCGACACCTCGTGTACGTCGCCGGAACCGAGCGCAGCGTGTCCAACCGCTTCCGGGTGAAGGGACTGGACGCGTTCGCGGCCGCGCATCGCGACGTGCGGATCGACCGCGTCGACGGCGGCGTCTCGTCCGCCGACGGCATCGCCGCCGCCCCCCACGTGCTCCGCACCCGCGCCACCGCGGCCATCGCGATGAACGACCTCGTCGCGATCGGGCTCATGCACGCGCTGTCGCAGCGCGGGGTCTCGGTGCCGCGCGACATATCGGTCACCGGGATGGACGACATCCCGTTCGCCCAGTTCTCGTCGCCGCCCCTCACGACCGCCTCGGTGCCCCATGTCGAGCTGGGGGTCGAGGCCTGGCGGCGCATGGCGGCGCTGCTGCGCGACGAGCCGCCGGGGTATGACATGATCTTCCAGCCGCGCGTCGAGGTGCGCGGCTCGACGGCGCCGCCCCGGTCGAGCTGAAAATGTCGGCGTCGATAACAAATCGATCTCACTCCGATTGACATCCGCCGGACGCGGTGCATACTGTTCCGTGATAGCGGTTTCACGAAATCGAGCTCACGAGCCCGCAGATCCAGGAAACCTATCTGCAACCACCCCCGGGGTCGCCACTGCCGGCGACTCGCACTACTCACGAAAAGAGTCGCAATGACGCGTTCAGCACGTTCCATCGCGGGGAAGGCGACGCTCGGCGCCCTTCTCGTCGGGGCGCTCGCCCTCTCGGGATGCGCCGGTGGCACCCCCGAAGAAGACCATGTCGCCGAGGCCTGGGACCCGCACGCCGAAGAGGTCGAGCTCGAGATCGCCTGGTGGGGCAACGAGGAGCGCCAGGCGCTCTTCCAGCAGGTCATCGACGCATTCGAAGAGGAGTATCCCGAGATCACGGTCACGGGCAACTCCTACGGAGCCCCCGACGACCTGTTCAACCGTCTCGCAACCGACTTCGGCGGCGGCGCGACGACGGCCCCCGACGTGTTCGCGCTCGGCGGCGCCAAGCCGCAGGAGTACGGCTCGAACGGCCTGCTGCTGCAGCTGGACGCCGACGACCAGGTGTCCGAGATCGCACACTCCGACGCCTACCCCGACTTCTCGCTCACCAACGCGATCGTCGACGAGAAGCTGTACGGCCTGCCCACGGGCGGCAACGCGACCGCCGCGTTCGTCAACACCGAGATCTTCGAGAAGGCCGGTGTCGAGGTCCCCGACGACGGATGGACGTGGGACGACCTCGTCAAGGCGGCCAACGCGATCGGCTCGGCGGGTCTGACCACCGACACGGGCGCCCCGATCATGGGCATCGACCTGCGCGTGCAGGACATCATCGGCACCTACACCGGCCAGGAGACCGAGTTCGGCATGTATGACTGGGACGGCGACGTCGCAGTCGAGCCCGAGGTCATCTCGAGCTTCTACGGGATCGAGGAGGACCTGCTCGCGGGCGGCGGACTGCCCGACCCGTCGGTCGTCTCCACCAACTGGAACCTGCCCAGCGACCAGCAGCCGTACGCACTCGGTCAGGCCGGCATCACGTTCGGCTACTCGAACCTCGTGAACGGCCCCTACGGCCTCGACGGCGCGACGAAGATCCTGCTGCCGCCGACCGACACCGACAAGACCGGCGTGGCGCTGCTGCCCTCGGCGTTCTGGTCGATCAACGCCGCGACGGAGCACCCCGAGGCGGCCGCGCTGCTCATGGACTGGTTCCTGAGCCCCGCTGCGGCGGACCTCATCAAGGACACGCGCGGCGTGCCCTTCCGTCAGGACACCGCCGACGCGGTCGTCCCGCTCCTCGAAGGCGGCGCCGCGGTCGCCGCGGAGTACGTCGCCAAGACGCTCGAATCCGGAGAGGTCGCCCCGCCGCAGCCCAACGGCGGCGCCAACATGAACAGCTACTCGCAGACCTACGAGGCCGAGGTGCTCTTCGGCCGCCTGTCGGCCAAGGATGCCGGCCAGAAGTGGGTCGACTCGCTCACGGCCGACATCGAGGCCGCGCGCTGAGCGCGACCTGACGACGCACCGCGTGCGGGCGGTCCCGAGACTCGGGGCCGCCCGCACCGCCGTCGGGCGCATACACGAGAGGATGCCGTTGTGACCCCGTTCGACGACGTGCTGAGCCGCCTGCGGGCGGCACCGGATGCCTTCGGCGTGGCGTTCGTCGCGGCGGACGGGCCGCTCGAGGCGCGGTGGCGCCAGGCGACGGACGAGCTCGCGACCTGCATCCGTCCGGTCGGCGACCCGGCGTCCGATCCGATCCTCATCGAAGGCGGCGCGTACGACGGCGCGTGGATCGAGTCGACCGGAACGATCAACGCCGAGGTGCTCGGCCGCTTCGCCCCCGACGTGACGCGCGCGACCCACCTGCGTTTCGCCGCCGAACAGCGCACGGACGGGCTCATCCCCTACAAGGTCATCGACTCCGGTCCCGCGTTCAGCCAGATCCAGATCGTCACGCCCCTCGCTCGTGGAGTGTGGAACCACTACCTCCAGACCGGACGCACCGACCGCGCGTACCTCGAGACGATGTACGCGGCGATGAGCCGCATGGACGGGTGGCTCGCGAGGTACCGCGACACGCGCGGCACCGGCGGTGTCGAGGCGTTCTGCGCGTTCGACACGGGGCACGACGCGTCTGCGCGCTTCTGGTTCGCCCCCGACAGGTGCTTGCACGACGAGGCATCCCTCCCCCATCCCGATGCGCCGCTCCTGCCGTACGTCGCGCCCGACCTCACCGCGAACGTGGCGTGCCAGCGCGCGCACCTCGCGCTGATCGCGCAAGAGCTGGGGCACGATGGCGCGCCCTGGCGCGCCCGCGCCGAAGCATCGCTGGCCGCACTGTGGGAGCAGTGCTGGGATGCGGACGACGAGATGTTCTACGACCGGGACCGCAACGGCGCACTCGTGCGCGTGCCGTCGGACGTGCTGCTGCGCGTGCTGGCGTGCGAGGTCGGCGACGACGCGTTCTTCGCGCGGATGCTCGAGCGGCACCTCTTTCACACGCGCCGGTTCCTCTCGCCGCACGGGTTCACATCGCTCGCGATGGACGATCCGCGGTTCGATCGTGACTTCACCCGCAACTCGTGGGGCGGACCGGTCAATTTCCTCGCGCAGCTGCGCGCACCGGCCGCGTTCGAGCACCACGGCCGCGCGGGCGAGCTCGCGCTGGCGTCGCAGGGCGTGCTGACCGCGCTCGCGATCGCCGACAGGTTTCCGCAGACACTCGATCCGTGGTCGGGCGAAGCGGGGTTCACGCAGGCGTACTCCCCATCGCTGCTGTGGCTCCTCGATGCCGTCGAGCGCTGGTTCGGCGTCCTCCCCCTGCCCGACGGCACGGTGCACGTGACGGCGCTCGCGCCGACGCGGCTCGGGCACGGTGCGGCCGCGTCGGCGGTCGGCTACCGGCGGGTCGTCGGCGGCGCGGTGTGGGAGCTCGCCGCAGACGACCACGGCGCGGCCCTGTCGATCGACGGGGAGCGGACGCTCGAACTCACCCACGGCGAGCGCGCGACCCTGTCATCGGCCGGAGAAGTCCTCGCCCGCGCGACGCTCGCGAGCATCGCACCACGGTTCTGAGTCTCTCGCAGGGCGCGCTTTCGCCGCCGATCAGGCTCGAGCCTCACGCCTCGCGGGCGACCGTCCTTCGATCGCCGCTGCGCGGCTGCTCAGAAACCGATCCGCCGATCGCTCTCAACGCTCACGCTTCGCGCGTGATCGTGACCGTCACGTGCAGGTGCGACTTGTGCGGACCGGCGTACACGCCGCGCAGCGGCGGCACGTCGTTGTAGTCTCGGCCGCGGCCGATGAGCACGTGGCGATCGCCGACCTCGATGCTGTTGGTGGGGTCGAAGCCCTGCCAGTCCCCGGCGAACCACTCGACCCACGCGTGCGACTCGCCCGGCACGGGCACGCCCACCTCGGCGTCAGCCTTCGGATGCAGGTAGCCCGACACGTACCGCGCCGGGATGCCCACCTCGCGCAGGGCCCCGAGGGTGATGTGCGCGATGTCCTGGCAGACGCCCTTGCGCACCTCCCACGCCTCGTGAGCGGTGGAGTGCACCCCGGTGATGCCGTGCATGTACTCCACGGCGTCGCCGACGGCGACCGCGATCGCGTGGGCGGCGTGGCCGGGGTGGTCGTGCTCGGCCGCGATCGAGCGGGCGAGCTGCGCGACCTCGGGGTGCGGGCGGGTGCGGGCGGTCTGGGCGAGCTGCTCGACGGTCTCGATCGACCGGGACGCGGCATCCGTCAGCTCGTGCCAGGTCAGATCGATGTGGTCGATGGGCCGCGGACGCACCTCGACGAGCGAGCGCGCGGTGATCGTAAGCGATGTGTGCGCCGACAGCACATCGAAGGCGGCGACGCGCGTGCCGAAGTAGTCGACGTACTGGTTGACGGATGCCTGCGGCTCGATGTCGAGCGCCGAGCTCAGCACGAACTGGCTGTCGGTCGACCCGGGCAGCATGCGCGCCTCGTTGTACGACGCGCCCACGTCGCCGCGATACGTGAACCCGGTCTGGTGCTCGATGCGCAGGCGTTTCACGAGGTCTCTCCGATCCAGCTCGGCTCGGCGTGCGTCGGGAAGAAGCGGTGCCGGATCGCCTCGGACGCCTCGCGCGTCACGGTCTGCACGCGCTCCATGTGATGCGGGATCTCGCTGAGGATCTCGCCGATCGGCCGGTATTCGAGGTCGTTGCGGATCTGCCCGAGCGCACGCAGCACGTTGTTCGAGTGCCCGACGCGGTCCGCGCGCGGGTCGATCGCGCTCATGCACTCCTCGGCGCGGGCGATCGAGTAGATGATCGACCTCGGGAAGAGGCGGTCCAGCAGCAGGAACTCGGCCGCGTTGCGCGCGCTCGGCATGCCGCGGTAGGTGCGCAGGTACGCCTCGTACGCGCCGCACGATCGCAGGATCGTGGTCCACGAAGGGCCGGATGCCTCGGTCAGCGATCTCGTCGCAAGCAGCCGCGCGGTCATGTCGGCGCGTTCGATGCTGCGACCGAGGGTGAAGAACTGCCACGACTCGTCGCGGCTGGTCGAGGAGTCGACGATGCCCACCGCGAGGGCGGCGCGCTCGCGCACCCACTGGAAGAACTCGTGCACCTTCTCGGACTGCAGGCGCCGCGGCATCCGCGAGTTCGTGGTGTTCAGGGTCTCCCACAGCTCGGTCGACACGATCTCGCGGGCGCGGCGCGCGTTCTCTCGCGCCGCGTTGAGCGAGTAGGCGATGCTCGCCGGGTTCACGCGGTCGACGGCGAGGTGCTGCAGCACGTCGTTGCGGCGCACATGGGCGACGCCCTGTGGGGAGAGGGATCCCATGACGCTCAGCAGCGAGCGGCACGCGACATCCTCATCGATCCACGGGTCTTCGAGAAGCAGCTGCAGGTGCACGTCGAGGATGCGCGCAGTGCCGTCGGAGCGCTCGATGTACCGCCCGATCCAGAACAAGCTCTCTGCGATGCGGCTCAGCATCCCGACGCACCCCCCTCGCCCGTCACGCGCTGGTCGCCGTTCGCGCCGCGCCCGACCCGGGTTGCGTGTCCCACTTCGCCGCTTCGCGGGGCAGACCCCGCCGAAGAATCGGAACACGCCGCGGCTGAAAGACGACACGCGGCGGATCGTGGAACGGATGCCGCAACCTGCGCCTGCTGTTGCTGCTGCTCCTGCTGCTCGACGCGCGAGCGCGGGCGGTCTTGAGGCGAGTGCAGCGGCTCGTGCTGCCCCTCGTAGACGACCGCCGCAGAGACCGGCTCTTCGTCGGGCTCGGGCACGGGGACCGTTCCGGTGGCCGAGGGGTAGTCGCGGCGAGCGGGCGCGGTACCGCCGACGACCCAGGTGTCTTTCGATCCGCCGCCCTGGCTCGAGTTCACCACGAGCTGCCCCTCGGGCAGGGCGACGCGCGTGAGCCCGCCGGGGAGCACCCACACCTCGTCGCCGTCGTTCACCGCGAAGGGGCGCAGGTCGGCGTGGCGGGGGCGCATGCCGTCTTCGACGAGCGTCGGGATCGTCGACAGCATCACGACGGGCTGCGCGATCCAGCCGCGGGGGTCGGCGACCAGGCGCTCTTTGAGCTTCGCGAGCTCGGCGGGCGAGGCATCCGGCCCCACGACCAGTCCTTTGCCGCCCGAGCCGTCCACGGGCTTGACCACGAGCTCGTCCAGGCGGTCGAGCACCTCTTCGAGAGCCTCGGGCTCTTCGAGCCGCCACGTGTCGACGTTCTTGAGGATGGGCTCTTCGGCGAGGTAGTACCGGATCAGGTCGGGCACGTACGTGTAGAGAAGCTTGTCATCGGCCACGCCGTTGCCGACCGCGTTGGCGATCGTGACGTTGCCCAGGCGCGCGGCGAGCATCAGCCCGGGTGCGCCGAGCATCGAATCGGCGCGGAACTGCAGCGGATCGAGGAAGTCGTCGTCGACGCGGCGGTAGATCACGTCGACGCGCTTGGGACCGCGCGTGGTGCGCATGAACACCTTGCCGCCGACGCACAGCAGGTCGCGCCCCTCGACGAGTTCGACGCCCATGAGCCGGGCCAGCAGAGTGTGCTCGAAGTACGCCGAGTTGTAGACGCCGGGGGTGAGCACGACGACGTTGGGGTCTTCGACGCCGGGCGGCGCCGATGCGCGCAGCGCCGCGAGCAGCTTGTTCGGGTAGTCGCCGACCGGACGCACGTGCATCGAGACGAACAGCTCTGGCAGCGTCTGAGCCATCACTCGCCGGTTCGAGATGACGTAGCTCACGCCCGACGGAACGCGCACGTTGTCTTCGAGCACGCGCATCTCGCCGTGCTCGTCGCGGATGAGGTCGATGCCGGCGACCTGGATGCGCACGCCGTTCGCGCTGCGGATGCCCGCGGCCTGCCGGTAGTAGTACTGCGACGACGCGATCAGCTGCGCCGGCAGCACGCTGTCGCGCACGCAGTGCTGGTGCCCGTACGCGTCGTCGAGGAACGCCTCGAGAGCCTTCACCCTCTGCTGCACGCCGGACTCGATGCGCGACCACTCGTCGAACGCGATGACGCGCGGCACAGCGTCGAGCGGGAACGGGCGTTCCTCGCCGGCGAAGTCGAAGGTGACGCCCTGCGCCAGGTAAGAGCTCGCGAGCGAGTCGGCCCGCCCGCGCAGCTCTTCCTGCGTCATCTGGGCGAGCGCGCGGTACAGCTCGCGATATGCGTCGCGCGACTCGGCGGGCTGGCCCGCATGTGCCGGAGCGGCGAACATCTCGTCGAAGGGAGCCGCGCCGGAAGCCGTCTTGCGCGGCGTCAGCGTCGAGCCGTAACCATCGAAGAGATCTCCCACGGATAGAGCCTAGCCTTGCGCTGTTGCGCGCTTGTTAACGACGCCGGATGCCGCACCCGGCCGAGCCGGGCCGCGGCGAGGCATCCGCTCTGTCACTGTCTGGAATCGCCCCGGGTGAGCACCTCGTCACCTCACGAGATCAGCGGCACGATCGTCTCGTTCGGCGAGGCACCCCCGACACCTTCGGGCTGAGCCTCGGCGACGCCGTCGTGGGCGGGTTTCGTCATGCCGGGACACAACCGGGAGGGGGCTCCTTCGGCGCGCGCACGCGCGCCGCCGAGGGATCGTTCGATGCGGCCGGGGTCGTCACCGGCGAGTACCGGATCGACGTGGTGGATTCGGCGTACCAGGCGCTCGCACACGGCGAGATCACCGGCCGCGCCGTGATCGTCAGGGGGTGGGCAGACCCGGCATTTCGGTCTGTGAACCGCCCCACCCTCCTCCCGACGACATAGGCTCTCCTCGTGGGTGGAGCGCTGCGGGGCCGGTGGTTCGTCGCTGCGGCGGCGGGTGTGGCATCCGCCCTGCTCGCCGCAGGCCTCGGAGAACTGACCGCCGCCCTCGTCGCCCCCGAGTCGAGCCCTTTCGCTGTGATCGGCGGGGCGCTGATCGATGCCGCGCCCACGTGGGCGAAGGATGCCGCGATCAGCCTGTTCGGCACGGGCGACAAAGCTGCGCTGCTCACCGGCATCGCGATCGTGCTGCTCGTGGTCGCAGCCGGCGCGGGCGTGCTCGAGGCGAGGCGGCCTTCGTGGGGCGTGGTCGTGCTCGGCGCGTGCGGAGCCGCCGGCGCGGTGATCGCGATGTTCCGCGCCGGGGCGGGACCGCTTGCGTTCGTGCCGTCCGCCGTGGCAGGCATCGCCGGCGCGACGGCGGTGCGCCTGCTCATCCACGTGCTCCGGCGCGCCGAGGCCGGCGGGCCCGTCGCCGAATACGTGACCGCGGCCGAGGCATCCGCGCCCGTCGACCGGCGCGGATTCTTCGCGTGGACCGGCGGGGTCGCGGCGGCGGGGCTCCTCGCGCTCGTGGCGTCGAACCTGGCGCGCGCCGGCGGGCGGGCCGTGACGGCCGTGCGCGACACGCTGCGGCTGCCCGCGCCGGCGGCTGCAGCGCCGACGATTCCGGCGAGCGCGGAGCTCGGCATCCCGGGGCTTGCGCGGGTGATCACCCCGAACGCTTCGTTCTACCGGATCGACACCGCCTTGGTCGTGCCCCAAATCGACCCGGCGGACTGGAGCCTGCGCGTAATCGGCATGGTCGATCGCGAAGTCGTCATCACGTGGGATGAACTGCTCGCCCTGCCGCTCGAAGAGAGCGTGACGACCCTCGCGTGCGTGTCGAACGAGGTCGGCGGCACGCTCATCGGCAACGCGAGATGGCTCGGGTACCCGATCCGCGAGGTGCTCGCGCGGGCCGTGCCCGACCCGGATGCGGACATGGTGCTGTCACGGTCGATCGACGGGTTCACGGCATCCACTCCCCTGGACGTGCTCACCGACGACCGCGACGCGATTCTCGCCGTCGGCATGAACGGCGAGCCGCTGCCGGTCGAGCACGGGTTCCCGGTGCGGATGGTCGTGCCGGGGCTGTACGGGTACGTGTCGGCGACCAAGTGGGTGACTGAGCTCGAAGTGACCAGGTTCGACCGGGCGCGCGCGTACTGGACCGATCGCGGATGGTCCGAGAAGGGCCCGATCAAGCTGCAGTCTCGCATCGACGTGCCGCGCAGGGCCCAGGGGCTGAAGGCCGGCGACACCGTGATCGCGGGCGTCGCGTGGCAGCAGCACGTGGGCGTCTCGGGCGTCGAGGTGCAGATCGACGAAGGCGAGTGGCACGAGGCGACCCTCGCGACGGCGATCTCTGACGACACGTGGGTGCAGTGGAGCCTCCCGTGGCGGGCCGAGGTCGGTGCGCACCTCATCCGCTGCCGCGCGACGAGCGCGACCGGCGAGGTGCAGACCTCCGAGCATGCCAACCCGGCGCCCGACGGCGCGACGGGCTGGCACGAGCGCTACATCGAGGTGTTCGAGTAGAGGGCGCCACGAGTGTCCGTCACCGGCCGACCGCGGGGTGGCGGAGCGTCCTCCGCAACGGAGGACGAGCGACTCGCAGATCGCGCCCTGCCCGCCTGAATGCGATCGCAGAGAGAACACATTTCACTGGGTGATAATGTCCACGCGCCTTGCGGCTCTCGGCGATTTACTCATCTGCATGGTCGCGACGGTGCGGTCGGCTTACCGCTCGCCACAGCAACCACAGCACCCACCATGCACTAACACCTCGCGGGCACAGCCCGGCGAGATGACAAGGGAGTCTCTATGAAGGTGACAGACATGACCCGTCCGCGACGGCTCACCGCCCGAATCGGCGCCATTGCGGCGGCGATCACTGTGAGCGCGCTGGCGCTCGCCGGTTGTGCAGGCGGGGATGCCAGCGCAAGCGCCGGCGGCGGTGGCGAGGACGTCCTCAAGATGACGTACATCAGCTATCTCCCGATGACGACCCTCTCGACGTCCATCGAGATGCTCGCCGACACCGGCGGCTACTTCACTAAGCATGGCCTCGATGTGGAATTCCAAGTCGTCAAAGGTGCAGGGGCCGCTATTCCTGCGCTCATCGGCGGTCAGACGCCGGTGACGAAGGTCGGCATGATCGACGCCCTCACCGCCGCAGACGAAGGACAGCCTCTCGTCCAGGTCGGCACGATCGAGCGCGGCGGCGCGTTCCAGATCGTGTCCGACAAGAAGGATCCAATCACGACCCTGGACGACCTGGAGGGCAAGGTCATCGGCCTGAGCTCCATCGGCGGCACGAGCGAGAAGACGCTTCGTCTCGCGCTCAAGGACGTGGGCCTGGACCTTAAGCAGATCGACAGCCCCGGCAAGGGCGAGGTCGGCATGACCGTCGTCGGCTCCGGCCCCGCCGACTTCGCCAACGTCCAGAACGGTCGCATCGCCGCCTACATGGTGGGCATCGACATCGCTACGATCGTCGCCAAGCAGTTCGGCGACGAGGCGGTCATCGCGAGCGGTCTGACCTCGAAGGTGCAGGCAGACTCCCAGGTCTACGTCGCCACCAAGGACAGCCTGGAGAAGAACGCCGAAGTCATCAAGCGCTTCCTCGCGGCCACGACCGAAGCCAAGCAGGCGTTGCTGGACGACGAGACCCTGGACGACTCGGTCGCGTCCCTCCAGTCCGGCTACAGCTTTCCGTCGTTGGACGACGCCGAGGTGGCGAAGCAGTCCATCGACCAGCTGCGCGCCCGCTGGACGATCGACGGCGAGTACCCCTCGCTCGAGAACGAGACGGACCGCTTCGTGTCGGCGTACGGGGAGCTCAAGAGCAACAACCTGCTGAAGGCCGGCGACGGCGACCCCGCAGAGTGGGTCACGAACGACTACCTCCCGTAGAAACCACCCGCCCTCCGGGCGGGGTGCGCGTGAGCGCCCCCGCCCGGCATCCTCACTCCCCCTTCTATGAAAGTGAACAGATCCGCGATGCCAGAACCTGCGACCCGGTCCGCGCTGTTGGACTCCCCCGATGCGTCCACAACTCCGCGGTTGGCGATCGACGGCGTCGGCCGTGATTTCCACCGACGCGGCGATGTCGTCCACGCCGTGTCAGGGATCGATCTGCAGATCCAGCAGGGCGAGTTCGTCGCCCTGATCGGTCGATCCGGATGCGGCAAGACCACGCTCCTGCGAATGATCGGCGGACTGCTCGCCCCGACAGCTGGCCAGATCCGCGTGAACGGCGAGCAGTTGTGGCATGGCCCCCAGGTCGACAAGTCCGTCATCGAAGGGCTGGGGTTCGTGTTCCAGGAAGCCAACCTCTTCCCGTGGTTCTCGATCCTGGACAACATCGCCCTTCCGCTGAAGCTACGCGGTGTCGGCAAGGCGGCGCGCCGCAAGAAGGCGCAGGAGTACGCCGACCTCGTGGGCCTCGGCGGCTTCACGAGCGCGTACCCGCGCGAGCTCTCCGGTGGCATGCGTCAGCGTGCCTCGATCGCCCGCGCCCTCAGCGTCAACCCCAACCTCCTGCTTATGGACGAGCCCTTCGGCGCGCTCGATGCCCTCACGCGAGAGAAGATGAACCTCGAGCTGCAGCGCATCGTCATGGAGACGAACGCGACGACAGTGTTCGTCACCCATGACATCCCCGAAGCCGTCTTCCTCGCTGACCGCGTCGTCCACCTCACCCCGCGCCCCGGACGGATCCGACAGATCCTGCCGATCCCGTTTGACAAGGGCCGCGACATCGACATCCAGACGAGTACCGAGTTCAACGACATCGTCCGCAGACTCCGCCACGATCTCGACGAGGAGAACTGAGTTGAACGCCAAGACCACCAAGATCCTGCCTTGGGTCACCACCCCGATCCTGCTGATCGTCATCATCGCGGTGTGGCAGGTCATCGTCACCGCGTTCAACGTCAACGCGCTCGTCTTCCCGTCGCCCGGCGCGGTCGGGGAGTCGATGCTGCGGCTGCTGGGCACATCCGAACTCTGGGTGAACGCCGGCTACACGGCCCTCGAGACCGTCGTCGGCTTCCTGATCGCCGTCGTGGTGGGTGTCATCCTCGGCGTCGTGCTCGGCAAGATGTTCTGGCTGGAGGTGAGCCTGCGACCATTCATCATCGTGACGCAGGTTGTCCCGAAGGTCGCGTTCATCCCGCTGTTCGTGATGTGGTTCGGCTTCGGGATGAACTCGAAGATCGTCCTCGCCTTCATCCTCGCCTTCTTCCCCGTCATGATGAACGTGCTCCTCGGCGTCCGCTCGGTGGAGCAGGGGCATCGCGAGGTGCTCAAGAGCCTGGGCGCGAGCCGCTGGCAGACGTTCACCCAGATGGAGGTGCGCAGCCTCATGCCCTACCTGTTCGCGGGTATGGAGGTCGCGATCGTGCTTGCGACGATCGGCGCCATCGTTGCGGAGTACATGTCCGGCACGACGGGGCTCGGCTTCATGCTGATCTCGTCGTTGAACGGCGGCGACGCGGCGGGGATGTTCGCCATCATCGTGTTCCTGTCCATCCTCGGTCTCGTCCTCTACTTCCTCGTGAGCGGCTCCAAGCGATTCGTCATCCCGTGGCACGAGTCGGTCTACGGCCAGCAGGTCCAGGGCGTGTGATCGGATGCCGCTGAGCGCGCGTTCGACGAGTGAGATGAGAGTCCCGGAGCGGGGTGTGGAAATGGCGACGATACGAAGTCTGACGGCAGCGGTCACTTCACACCCCGAGGAAAACGGAGCCCGCTCACTCGTCGAACGCACGTTGCGTGTGATCGGCACCTTCCGGGAGCGTCGCGTCCGCCAGACGCTCTCCGAGATCGCGCGTCGGGCAGACCTGAACGTCGCCACCACCTTCCGCATCGTCGGGAAGCTCACCGCGTGGGGTGCGCTCGAGCGAGACGAAGAAGGCCTCTACTGCATCGGCCTCCGTCTGTGGGAGATCGCGTCTCTCGCCCCGCGGGCGACGCGCTTGGAGCACATCTCCCGTCCCTTCATCCACGACCTCTACTCGGTCACCAACTGCAGCATCCACCTCGCCGTCCGCGACGAGAATGAGTGCGTCTTCATCGACCGTCTCCACAACCCCGACCAAGGGCACATGCGCACGCGCGTAGGGGGGCGGTATCCGTTGCACGCCACCGCGGTGGGCCTCGTGCTTCTGGCCAATGCTCCGGAGGATGTCATCGAGGACATCTTCGCCGAGGGCTTGGCTGCCTACACTGACAACACGGTCACCGACCCGGGCGAGCTGCGTCGCAAGCTCGCGGAGGTCCGTCGGACGAATGTAGCCATCCAGGACCGCACCATGAATCCGAACGTCCGATCCATCGCCGCGCCGATCAGCGGCCCCGACGGGACCGTCATCGCGGCAATCAGCATCAACGCACGCCCGAGCGACTACAACGACCGCAGCGCCGCGCACATCGTCCGCCTGTCCGCGGCGTCGATCTCGCGAGCGATCGCGACGGCATCCGCTGCCGCACCGGCAGCCGCTGCGGCAGCCTCCTGACGCTGCGCTTCAGGACTTCTTGCGGATCACGGCGGTGCCATCGCCCGGGAGGGTGATGTCAAGCTCGGTATCCGCATCGAAAGCGTCGAGATCGTCGACGAGGATCGCCGGCACGTGAAGGGCAACCAGCCCCACGGCAAGCTTCGAGTTCACCTTGCTCGTCACGATGGCGGCCGGCGCCGTACCCATTGTGCGGCAGAGGTGGAACTGACCCGACCACCCCGAGGACCCCTTCGCGCCAGGAATGACGAGGATCCTGCCGGCGAAGGACTCCCCCCGCTGGGGGTGCGTCGACTCGACGATCGTTCCGGAGCCCGGGTCGACGCCGCCCCAGCCTGAGATCTCCGCGGTGCAGACCAGCGCGGGTCCCGATGCCGATCCGGCGACGAGCGTCCGGCCGGTGAGCGTGGTCTCAATGCTCACGCGAACTCCTCTGTCCGGCTAAGGGACGGCATCATGCCTGTGATAGCGGCCGTCACGCAGTCTGCAGTCGTGCCAAAGGCGCCTTCCACCCGCATGATCGCCGGAAGATAGTGGGCTTGCTTGGCGGAGTCGGTTGCGAATCGTCTCGTTCCCGGTGGGAGGAACTGCGCTATGGCCGGGCACGTATCGCTCATCACCTTCGCCCCCGATGCCTCGATAGTCTCGAGAAGACCGGATTCGCGCGCTTTCTCGCGCAACAGACTCGGCGTGAACAGCCAGAGGGCGACGTTCTCGGCGATCCGCTTGCCCGCGAGCAGTTCCGCGACCGTCTCGATCTGTTCGTACGCGGCGTGGGGACAGCCGAGCATGATGAAGTCGATGTCGTCACCTGTTCGCGTCACGTTGAGTTTCGTGATCGCCTGCCGCATCTCGGCATCGCCGAACACGATCACCTCGGCGTCCGGGACGAGCACCTGCTCGACGTTCTGGCACTCGGCGGTGACCCCGGGGATGTGGTAGAGCTCTACATCGCCGGACGATGCGGCCGCCGCGCCGAACTGTTTCAGCTGAACCAGGTCCGGCGTCGAGCGAATCCCCTCCAGGACGGGCACGCGATCGCCGACGACTCCACCGAGCCAGTACCCGAGGGCATTCCAGCTGAACGTATCGGGGATGTCCGTCTCGACACGGACATGGACCGTGGCCTTGCGGTTCTCGTCGAGGTGGAGGCCGGCGTTGGGCGTAAGTCCGGTCAGCATCGATGCTGCAGCCGACTCACGACCTTCGGTGTTCGTCCGAGCGCCGATGACCGAGTTGATGAAGATGACCGCCGACGACTCCATCCACGCGACGTGATCGCCGCTCTCGGGCAGAAAGCCGACCTGGTACGGCGTGCAGGTCGACAGAAGGCTGACGCCGAGGCCTTCCAGATACTCTTGACTATTCCTGGTGGTGCCGACCTGCGTCGCCGTCAGGCCTTGCACGGTTCCACCGTTGATCCGGTCCATCGGCCCTATCAGCTGGCAGGACGGCACCCTCACGGGCGGCGCATCCACCGCCTGGTCGCTGTTGAGCGAGAACTCGCTGAACAGCCGACCGGGGTCATCGGTGCCCAGGGGATCGAAGTGACGCTTGCCGAAGATGTTCGCCCCGGCCGCGCTCGTTATCGGGATCAGGCTGTCGGCACCCATGATCTGGCCATACTCGATGAGGACCGCCATGGCTGCCGCGATGGCGGCGCCCTCGTCGCCGGCCGCCATGGCGCGCTGGGCCTCGGTGAGTTTCATCTGTCCGCTCCTCGCTCTAATCTTCGTCGAGGAATGTCAGCGTGGATCCGCAGATCCGGGCCCGCCTGCCGGTCTGCATAAGTGCGTATGCCTCCTCGGGCAGGTCGATCAACGCGGGCGCCTCAGCGACCGCGATGCCGAGAGCCAGCTTCGTGTTGAGGGTGCGGGTCACCACAGCCGCGGGTCCGACGCCGTTCACGCGCGCAATGTGGAACTGGCCCGACCACCCGGAGGCGCCTTTCGCCCCCGGGATCACCAGAATCTTTCCGGCGATGGACTGGCCGAACTGAGGATGACCGACCTCGATGATCTCACCCGTGGCATAGCTGATACCGCCCCAGCCGGGAATCTTGTCGGTGCAATAGAGAATCTCCGCCTCTGCCTCGCCGTCGACGAGGCAACGCCCTTCGAACGAGCGGCTCATCGTGCACTCCGTTCCGGCATTCGACCGGTCAGCGCCGCCTCGATGCAGGCCGCGGTATCGCCGTACCGTCCCTCGACGTTCATGATCTGCGGCAGATAATGGACCTGCTTGGCCGAGTCGGTCGCGAATCGCTTCGCGCCCTTTGGCACGAATTGACCGATGGCGGGGCACGTGTCGGCCATGACCTTGCCACCCGCGCGCTCGATGATGTCGAGCCACCCGTTCCGACGCGCCACCTCACGCAACGCGGACGGGGTGAAGATCCAGAACACGACGCCATCCATGATCCTCCGACCCTCCAGCAACCGCGCGACCTCACGCACCTGGTCGAGGTTCGCGTGCGGGCATCCGATCATCACGAAGTCGATGTCGTCGCCGGTCGCGCCAGCGTTGAGATGCTCGTCGACCGCGTCCATGTCCTTCTGCGTGAAGGTGATGATCTGCTCCGGCGCCTTCCCGTTCAACGCTTGTTCCACGCTCGCAGCCTCGGCCGTCGTGCCGGGCATGTGGTAGAGCTCGACATCGCCCGAAGAATTCATCGATGCGCCGAACTGCTTCAGCGCGATGGGGTCCACTCCTCCCGGGATGCCCTCGATGACGGGGATCACATCGCGAAGGTGCCAGCCCATCCAGTAGCCGAAGGCAGACCATTCGTGCATCGTGCGGACATCGACGTCGGTGCGGACCAGGTAGGTGGCATGTCGGTTCTCGTCCAGGTGCAGCCCCCAGTACGGGATGCGGCCGGTGAGCATGGCTGCTGCGGTCGACTCCCGGCCCTCGGTGTTTGTGCGCGCACCGAGGAGGGAGTTGATGTACGGCACGGCCGACGACTCCATCCACGCGCAATGCTCCCCGCGACTGGGCACATTGCCCACCTGATACGGGGTGCAGGTGGAGAGGATCGAGACGCCAATGGAGGCGAGGTACTGCTCGGACTTGACGATCTCCTCGTTCGTCGCCGCGTCCAGCCCTTGCAACTCCCAGTTGAGCGGATCGCGGGGGCCGATGAGTTGGCACGCGTGCGAGACGACGGGTGAGATCTGCTGAACCTTCTTCTTCGAATCCAGCGACCACTCGCTGAACAGGGCGACGGGATCTCCCGTGCCGAGCACCTTCGAGTGGCGCGGGCCGTAGATGCTCGCTCCGCACACGTTGTTGGTCTCGACAAGACGCTCGGCGCCCAGGATGTTCCCATAGCGGATCAGAAGATCCATCGCGGCAGCGACCGCGTCACCGGATGCCCCGTCCGCCATCGCCTTCTCTGCATCGGTCAGGATCATGCTGCGGCCGCCTTCGTCTTCGCCTCGCGCACCACGTCCGGCGGGAGGTCCCGGCCGAGGTAGACGCCGCCAGATTCGAGTCGCCGCTGGAGTTCACTCACGTCGATGTCGCCGACCCTCACGCCCGTCTCGAGCGCGATCGCCGCCGCGGTGCCTGCGGCTTGCCCCATCACGAAGCACCCTCCCGTCACGCGCGCGGCCGACTGGCCCCACTGCGTCATCGACGCGCAGCGGCCGACGACGAAGAGGTTGCCGACCTTCTGCGGGACGATCATGCGATACGGCATGTGATTGAAGCCGCGGCCGCCCTCCCTTGGGAACCGATAGACGACGTCGCCTTCGACGTGGGCCTCCACGGGCCAGCCGTTGACGCCGATCGTGTCATCGAAGTCGACGCAGTCCAGCACGTCTTGCTCGCTGAGCTGGTAGTCGCCGATGATGCGCCGCGTCTCGCGGATCCCTACCTGTGGGGCGAGGTCGACGATGTATGAACGCTCGAATCCGGCTTGGTTCTCACGGATGAACCCGAAGGCGTCGAAAGACTGCCGACGGCCGATGATCTCACCCCGCGTGAGGTGCTGCACGTCTGTTCCGTCGAGAGGGTTGCCCTGCTCATCAGAGAGCTGTGTCACGTTCGATCGCCACTCGATGTCGTGTCGCTGCGGACGAACGATCGGCTTCTTTCGCGGGAACGTGTGGGTGCCAGCGGCCTCGGCCGCCTCCATCTTCTCGCCGATGGTCTTCCACGCCGACCCTGCAGCCTCTGCGTCGACGCCATTGATGCGAAACATGAGGGACGGGTAGAGCAGCTTCTCACTCACCTCATAGGGCACACCCGCCCACGCCGCGATGTCGGCATCCCCCGACCCGTCGATGAAGATCTGTGCCCTGTAGGCCTGGCGTCCCGACTTGCTCTCGACGATCACCGCACCGATCCGGTCCTCGCCGTCCATCGCGACGGCCGCAGCGGACGAGTGGAACAGGATCTCGACGCCGTGATGAAGGAGGAAATCGTCGGCGACCTTCTTGTATGCACTGATGTCGAACGCCTGCGCCTGGATGCGATCGGCGAGCGACAGGTGTGGCCGACTCAGGGCGTCGGCCTCGTCGAGGCGGTCGAGGAGCTCGTCGGTGAGTCCACGCACGACTCGCTTGTCGACACCGTTGACACGAGCGTGCAGGCCGCAGAAGGTGGACAGCCCACCCATCGTCCCCGCACCGCCGAGGAAGCCGTAACGCTCGATGATCAGCGTCGACAGCCCTTGCTGGCCCGCCGCCGCGGCCGCCATCAGGCCACCAGGGCCGCCCCCGACGACGATGACGTCGTACTCGCCTGCGACCGGGGTCTCGCGCGCGGGTTCGTTGATCGTGGTGGTCATGTTGTTCCCTTCGTCCACAGTCCGTTTGATGCTCACACTGAGATGTCCGCCACAGCGGCCGTCTGCGCCTGCGCGCTCCGCTCGCCACAGGATCCATCGCGGCGACCGCCGCACAGCACGGCCCCGCAGGCGAGCGACTGCACCGTCGAGCGGTACTGGTCCAGATACCCAGTGACCTTCCTGTCCGCAGCCTGGAACGGGGGCCGGGTGGCCAGCTCCGCCGGATCCACGAGCAGATCGATGGATCCGCTCTCCAGGTCGATGCGAATACGGTCTCCCTCGTTCACCAGCCCGAGCGCTCCGCCCTGGGCGGCCTCGGGCGATACCTCACCGACGACGATGCCGCTGTTGGCCAGGCCGGAGTACTGCCCATCGGTGACCATTGCGACCTTGCCCGCGAGGCCGGCCCCCGCGAGGGCGAAGATCAGCCCGGTCGTGAAGCCCATGCCCGGGGCGCCCGTGAGGCCGATCCCGCGCAGCACGACGACATCGCCCTCGACCACCTCGCCGCGACCGACGGCCTCGACGGCCTCATCGCGCGAGTGATAGACCTTCGCCGGACCCTCGAACACATAAGGGCCCGGGTCGGGCACAGGACGCTTGGTCACAGATGCCTCGGTCGCCAGCGAGCCCTTGAGCACGACGATCGCCGGGGTCGTAGCGAACGGATCCGTGATCGTGCGGATCACCTTCCCGTCCGCAGCCGTCGCCAGTTCGGCGCGCTCCGCGACAGTCTGACCGGTGACCGTCATCGCTTCGCCTTTGAGCAGCGGCAGCAGTTCGCGCAACGTGGTGGCGCCGCCGCCTGCGTCCTCGAACTCTTCGATCTGCGTCTGACCGTTCGGCTGCACGGCCGCGACCATCGGGACTTGGCGTCCGAGCGTGCGATACATCTCCCAGATGTCGATGTCGAGTTCGCAGGACACGGCGATGGCCTGCAAATGCTTGATCGTGTTGATCGATCCGCCGAGTGAGAGCATCGTTGCGGCGGCGTTGTGGAAAGCATCCGCCGTCATGATGTCGCGCGGGCGACGGTCCTTCGCGATCGCATCCATGATGGCGGCGGCCGACCGGCGCACGGTGTCCCACATCTTCTCGCTGTTCGCGCGAACGGGGGCGGCACCGGGCACCGTCATACCGAGCGCCTCGGCACTGACGTGCATCGAGTTGGCCGTCGCGAACCCGCTGCACACGCCGGGGCCAAGGATCGCGTCATCCGCAATGGCCTCCAGTTCCTCTTGGGGCAGACGGACGTTCTCGGGTGCCGAAGCACGCATGAAGATCTCCTCCACGTCTGACCCGCCGTGCTCAGCACGTCCCGAGTGCTGATAGCCGCAGGGGATGATGACGGTAGGAATGTTCAGACGGCCCGCGGCCATGAGGTGGCCAGGGGTAGTCTTGTCACACGAGACGAGTCCGATCATCGCGTCGAGTTGAGCCCCCTCCACAACCACCTCGATGTCGTTGGTGATGAGGTCACGCGTGGGCAGAATGTACCCACCCGCTGCTCCGATGTTCGTAACGAAATCGCTTGGGACGGCGGTGCGGATCTCGAAGGGCAGCGCCCCGAGCTTGCGCAACTCGTCCTTGAGCACCGGGACGATATCGTCGAGATGCGCAAAGCAGGCGGCGAGGTCGTTGGAGGAGTTGACGATCGCGATCTTGGGCTTCTTCATGTCGGCGACTGGGATTCCAAGCGCGCCCCACTCCGCACGGCGGTTGAGGTATGCCACGGAGGAATCCGGGAAATTGCTCCGCAGGCTCGCCGGATCGATGTTGGTCGCTGTCATGATTGGGCTCCTTCTCTGGAAATCTCCGCCGACATTGGCGTACCGCGCACGGTGGTGGACTCGAACCCGTCGCAGATCAGAGTCGCGATCATTGCGGGGAAGCGGACGGGTAGCAGGTGACCGCCGGAGGCGATCCGCTCGATCCACGCCTTCGGCAGCGCGACCGTGAGTTCGTCCGAGTTGGCGGGATCGACACTCTCGTCGTCGACGGCACACACAACCATCGCCGGAACCTCTACGCGCGGCAGCACGGAGGCGATGTCGAGGCCGGCGACTGCTTCACAGACAGCCGCGTATCCCGCGGCATCCAGCGATCGTATCTCGGCGATGAAGGCGTCGCCGCCGCCGTCCGGGAACCAATCAGCTGTAAGCCTTTCTGCGATGGAATCCATGCCCGACTCCCGCGCGGCAGCGGCCCGCTCCAGCCAGAATCGTGAATGCTGACGCACGGGAGTGTTGATGAGAATGACGCCTCGGACGATGTCTGCGCGCTTCGCGGCGAGCGCGACCGCAATCGCGCCGCCGGCTGCCAGCCCGGCGAACAGCGCGTCGGTCACGGACTCCTGTTCCAGCAGTTCGGCGGTCCAAGCGACCATGTCGTCGAAGGTGAAGGAATCCACCGCCCATGGTGATCCCGCCTTCGTATGTCCAGGAAGGTCGTAGCGCAGAACGCGGAACCGACCGCCGAGCTCGGCGACCAGCGGATCCCACATGCGCGCGGACCCACCCAGCGAGTGGGCGAGCACGAGGACGGGACCGCTTTCGAGTCCGTCCCACTGACGGGTCATCTTCATGAGTCGCTCACTTCGACGATCGCCGAGTGAGGGCAGGAATGCCATGGCGTATGGAATGCCAGTGAACCTCATGGTCGCCATCGCTTCTTGAAATCATCAGTTCGTTTTCGCCGGTTCCGGCCTCGGTGAGCACGCACCCGGGAGGGAGCATGCTCTGACGTTACGAACCTGGCTCGCCTCGTGGGTCGGTGATTTCGGCCAGTGAAACCCGACCCACCACGACGAAATCGCACGCCTGCCGCGCCCCGCGCTTCACGGGGGCTGCGTGCGAGGTGCCTGACTCCTCCGGGTCGAGATCGTGGGTGGAGTACGAAGACTCCGATGCCGGTGCGACGAAAGCCACGACCCATCGTCTCGTCGCGCTGACGCGGAAGCCGGTGTCGTTGATGGTCCCCGACGACATGTGAAGAACGCTCGCGAAGGACTCTGTGACACTCGTTCAACTGCGTGTGGTACGGGTTCGGGCCTACCGCCCTACCGCCGACATCGATCGCGGCCCCTCGGCGCCGCAGCGGCTTCGCGAGTTGGAGGCTCTGCACAGCGCGCGCTCGACGTCGTCCTCGAACGTCGTGGACGCGGCTCAGCCAACGCACGTCGGCGTCGGGGGCGAGTGCGTCACCGTCATGGAAACGGAGCTGCTGCCGGAGGAAGATGCCGACACGAACAACTGGTCCGGCTCGGGGTCGATCTACTCGGGATGCCGCGTGGGCGGCCTTCCCGCAACGGTCGAGCTGCCTGTGGACAGCAGCACCCCCGAAGAACTGCGGTCCCACTTCCCGACGGCAGCGCGCGGCAGTTCGTGCGCGATGGTGATCGCGTGGGCGTGTTCCTGAGCGAGCAGTCGGCGCGCCGGCCGTCATGGCCCAACACGCGCGCCCGCGCGAACCCGCCCTCAGCCCTCGAGCACGAGCCCCAGCTGCTCCACCGCCCAGTCCAGCTCGGTCGCGCGCACCACGAGCGGTGGCGCGATGCGGATCGTGTGCCCGTGGGTGTCCTTCACGAGCACGCCGCGCGCGAGCAGCCGCTCGGCGACGTCGCGGCCGGTGCCCGCCGACGGGTCGATGTCGATCCCGGCCCACAGGCCTGCGATGCGAACGGCTGTGACGCCGTGGCCGATGAGCTCGCCGAGGCGGCCCGCGAGGTGCTCGCCGAGGGCGGCGGCGCGCTGCTGGAACTCGCCGCTCGACAGCATCTCGACGACCCGTTCGCCGACGGCCGCCGCCAGCGGGTTGCCGCCGAAGGTCGATCCATGCTCGCCGGGGCGGATGACCCCGAGCACGTCGCGATCGGCGACGACGGCCGACAGGGGCAGGATGCCGCCGCCCAGCGCCTTGCCGAGCAGATAGACGTCCGGCACGACGCCCTCGCGGTCGCACGCGAAGGTCTCGCCGACGCGGCCGAGGCCGGACTGGATCTCGTCGGCGATCATGAGCACGTTGCTGCGGGTGCAGATCTCGCGCACCGCGCGCAGGTAGCCCTCCGGCGGGATGATCACGCCCGCCTCGCCCTGGATCGGCTCGATGAGCACGGCCGCGGTGTCGGGTGTGATGGCCGCTTCGATCGCGGATGCGTCACCGAACGGCACCGAGACGAACCCGGGCGCGTACGGCCCGAAGTCGTCGTGCGCGAGCGGGTCGTCGCTGAAGCCGACGATGGTGGTCGTGCGGCCGTGGAAGTTGCCGTTCGCGACGATCACCTCGGCCCGGTCACGGGCGATGCCCTTCACACGGTAGCCCCACGCGCGCGCGACCTTGATGCCGGTCTCGACGGCCTCGGCGCCGGTGTTCATCGGCAGCACGAGGTCCTTGCCGCACAGCCGCGCGAGTGCGCCGGCGAACGCGCCCAGCCGGTCGCTGTGGAATGCGCGGCTGGTGAGGGTGAGCCGGTCGAGCTGGTCGCGCGCGGCGGCTATGAGAGCCGGATGCCGGTGCCCGAAGTTCAGCGCCGAGTAGGCCGACAGAAGGTCGAGGTAGCGCTTGCCCTCGGCATCCGTCACCCAGGCGCCCTCGCCGTGCGAAACGACGACCGGAAGCGGGTGGTAGTTGTGGGCGAGGTGCTGTTCCTCGGCGTCGATGATGCGCGCCACTCCGGTGTCGAGCGTCACTCCTCGGCCGCCGAGCCTGTCGGTGCGGGTGCTCATGGCGGGCCTCCTCAGCGTCGCAGCTCAAGCGTGCAGCACTTGATGCCGCCGCCGCCGAGCAGCAGTTCGGACAGGTCGATGAGCACCGGGTTGTAGCCGCGCTCGCGCAGCTGCGCCTCGAAGCCCTTGGCGCGGGGCGAGATGAAGACGTTGAGCCCGTCGCTGGCCGAGTTGAGGCCGAACACGGCGCCGTCGGCGTCGTCGACGCGGATCGCGTCGGGGTATCGTTCGGCGAGCACGGCTTGGCTCTGCTCGTCGAATGCGTGCGGCAGGTAGGCGATGTTGGCCCGCTCGACGCCGCCCGGGCCTTCGACGGGGTCGAGCACCGAGATCGCGGTGTCGAGGTGGTAGAAGCGGGGGTCGACGAGTCTCAGCGACACGACCTCCCGGCCGAAGATCTCGCCCACCTCGCGGTGGCTGTCGCCGGTGGAGCGGAAGCCGGTCCCCGCGAGGATCGTGTTCCCGACGAGCAGGAAGTCACCCTCGCCCTCGTTGACCTCGCGCGGTGCGACGACCTCGAACCGGTTTCCCGAGAACCAGTCCATGAACGCCGCGGCCTCCGGCATCCGTTCGGCGTAGCGGAAGCTCGGGCCGTACGCGACCCCGTCGATCACGAAGCCGCCGTTGGCGGTGTAGACCATGTCAGGAAGGCCCTCGATCGGGTCGATCAGCTGCACCTCGTGGCCGAGCGCGCGGTAGGCGTCGTGCAGGGTCTGCCATTGGCTCAGTGCGACGGCCGTGTCGGTCGGGTTCGCGGGCACCATCCACGGGTTGATCGTGTAGCTCACCGTGAAGTGCTCGGGCCGGCACATCAGATAGCGGCGGTGCTGCTGGATGCGCGGCTGATCGGCGGTCACGCTGGTCACGGTACGCGGTGCTGCGGCTGTGGTCTGGGACATTTTCGCTCCTCATCGGAATGGGGATGGCGGACGCTGTCCAGTGGCTCGGCGGAGCTTGAGAAGCCGCGATCCGAGCACGCCGGGGACCATTGTCGCACGACTTGCCGCGCAGTCCGTCGGGCGCGCGGCATCCGCTCGTCACTCCGATCGCATCGAGAACGGGACGATCTGCGCCGTGGCGTCCTGTCGGGGGCGCGATCACCTGCTTGCGGGGCGGCGCCACCCCGGGTCAGTGCCGGTCGGCGCCTTCGCGCTGGATCTGCTCGATGTACTCCCTGATGGAGGGCATCAGGAGGAGCCGGTCACGATAGAACGTGTTGACGAGGTTCACCACCAGCGCCTGGGCGGCGGCGACCTCGGCCGACCGGGCCTCGCCGGTGTGCTGGCCCTCGAGCGTCCGCCGCAGGCGCAGCAGCGCCGCGACGAGCTCCGACTCTGCGTCGCCCTCGAGAGTGTCGACGATCTGCAGCACGAGCGCGTCGGCCTGGTCCTGCACGTCCTCGATCGGGATCGACGAGCCCTCTTTGGTCGCGTTCTCGAGCGTGCCGATGAGCGACCACACCTGATAGAGGGTGGTCGCCGGCTCGTCGAACAGCTCGCGCACGAACGCGGCGTCCAGGTACCGCCCCGACAGCCGGAAGACGTTGTACATGCGCTTGGCGGCCTTGCCGTAGTTGAGGTGCGACGTGAGGTACTTGCGCACCTCGCCCTCGAGCGCCGCGACGTACTCGTCGAGGGCGTCGGCGCTGACGAACTTCGCGACCTTCGCGAAGACCGGGGCCGAGTCGGCGTCGAGGTACACCTCCTGGAAGTACGCGTCGAGATACCCGTCGAGCGCGACGATCGTTCCGTCCGGCGCCTCCCACGTCACATCGATCACGTTGCTGGCGTTGGACAGCCCGCCGCGATCGGGGTCGGTGACCACCCAGTCGGCCTTCACCCAGCCGGGGTCGAGCGCGGCATCCGCCCACTGCAGTTCGAGGCGCTCACCGCCCGCGGTCTCGACCACCTGCACGCCCGAGGCGATCTCGTCGAGGGTCCAGGTCACGGGGCTTCCCGCCTTCACCGCCTTGCCCCGCACGAGTCCGTCGACCCGGTGCGTGCCGAGCTTTGCCTCGAGGAACTGGTAGGTCGGCCCCTGCGTCCTGGCCAGGACGTGGTCGCGCACGAGCCGCGCCATGACCGCGCACGCCTCGTCGCGGGTGGCGGCCTTGATGTTGAGCCGCTGAAAGAAGTCCGCGTCGCCGGGGTGCGTCTGAATCTTGGACTGCGCCGCCGATCCCGACAGCGCCAGCGCGGTCTCTGCGCCGTCGCCGGTGACCTCGACGATCTGACCGATGCGCCGAAAGCGCGCGATGTCCTTCGGGCTGAAGTCGAGCATCGTGGGCCGGTAGCCGTAGGTGCCGCTGCCGATGTCCATCGTCACATCGACGCCGCTGTTCTCGGCGGCGATGGCGGCCAGCCACCGGCGGCTCTCGGCCTCGTCCATCTCGACCCCCAGGCGCTGGGCGGACTCGATGATCGTGTGCAGCTGGTCGGGGTCATCGACAGCGGTCATGGCGTCCTCCTCGGCGTGCGCGCTCAGTCGGGTGCGCCGCGCTCGGCCCGAAGCCGCCCGAACAGCTCGGCCTGATCACGTGCGTCCCCGAGTGCATTGTGCGACAGATGACGGCCCTGCAGATAGAGGGGCGAGAGGAATCGCATGCTCGTGCCCGCCCACGTGCCGCCCATCATGCCCAGGTAGTACGCCTTGACGTCCAGGGCCGAATGGCCGAACGGGTTTCGCCCGACGAAGCGCTGGAAGTACATGTCGACGAACATCCAGTCGAACACCGCGTTGAAGGCGACCATCACGGGAACGCTCCCCGGCGGCGTCACCTCTGTGATCCACTCCTCGAAGCTCGCCATCGCCTCGACCGGCTCGACCCCCTCAGCGGCGAGGCGATCCAGCGACAGCCCGCTGACGGCGAGGGCCTCGGCGCGAGAGGCGGCCGTCACCGGCTTCAGCTCGACATAGAACCCGGTGTCGGGGTCGTCGACGAGGCACGCGCCGATCGACAGCAGCGAGTAGTCGGCCGGGTTGGGACCGGCCGTCTCGACGTCGACGCTGATGAAGGTCTCGGCTCGCTCGGTCATGCCGCGATCAGCCCGTGCTTGACGAACGCGTTGTGGATGCCGTCGTGCGCGACCGACGTCGTGACCTCGTCGGCGCGCTCCTGCAGCTCGGGGTCGGCGTTTCCCATCGCGATGCCGACGCCGCACACGTCGAACATCTCGGCGTCGTTCCAGCTGTCGCCGATGCCGATCGCGTCGTCGGCCGAGCGCCCGAGGTGCGCGAGCACCGCCAGCACGGCAGCGCCCTTCGTGACGCCGCGCAGGCTCACCTCGCCGTTGGAGCCGCCCGGCAGCGGCATGCTGCCCGGCACGACGTGGTAGTGCTTGCCGAGCTCGGCCTGCACCTGCGCGACGGTGCCGGTCGCGTCGCTCACGAACACCGACTTCGCGATCTGGGCGAGGTCGGCCTCGCCCAGATCTCGGAAGCGCGGCATGAACTGCGGGTCGACCTTGTTGCCCCACGCCCGGATCATCTGCGTCATGCGCGAGCGCACGCCGGCGTCGGCGAAGACCCCGTCGTCCGACTGCAGGAAGTACGAGATGCCGTGTTCGAGGAAGTAGTCGGTCATGCGCGTCACCGCCGCCAGGGGCATCGGGTGCGCCGCGACGAGCTCGGCGCCGACCCGCGCGTACGCACCGCCGTTCGTGATCGCCCCGTCGAGTCCGAGCGCCCGCACATCGGGGTGGATGTCGGCGGCCGACCGCCCGGTGCTGAGGAACACGAGGTGTCCGGCGGCGCGTGCGCCGCGGATGGCGGTGATCGTCGACGGCGCGATCGACCTCCCGTGGTCGAGGATCGTGCCGTCCACGTCGAGGAACACGGTGCGCGAGGTCATGCCTCAAGCATGCCGCGTTCGGTGCACCCGTGTGCCGGCATCCGCGCACTCCCGCCGCGGGCTCAGATCACCCCGTCGAAGGTGCGGTCGGGGTTGCCGAAGCGGTGCGCGGTGATCGTGACGGACTGCTCCCGCAGGAACGGCAGCAGCTCGAGCCGCCCCGCCGTGGTCACCTCGTGGTCGTATACGGCCAGGTCGGGATCGCCCCCGCTCGCCTGCGCGAGCGCGGCGCGCGCGAGGGCGATGGCGGCCGCGGGCCCCACGAGCCGCACGCGCGACGGTCGCGCTCCCGACGCCTCCGGCTCGGACGGCACGCGCGTCACCCGCTCGAGCCACTCGGCATCGGTCTCGACGAACACGTCGACCCCGAGGTCGCTGAGCGCGCGCCGCACCGCGGGCGGGAACCCGCCCGCGGCGCTGACCGTCATCGGCGCGGACGCCCGCACCCCCGCGAGTACGACCCGCAGCGCGTGGTGCCAGGGGGCGTCGGTGGTGGCGCGGACCGCCACCGGCGGCGCGGGCCGGTAGCGCAAGAGATTCCGCTCGACGCCCAGGCGCGAGGCATCCTTCACCTGACCGAACTCGCGGTCCCAGGCCAGAGCGTCCGACAGCGCCCCGCGACGCACCCAGTCGAACTCCTCGTACCCGAGAGAGGGCTGTGCGGCCTCGATGAGCGTCGTGATGCGCGTGTCGAGCCCGCGCAGGTGCAGCGTGCTCGAGGGCGTCACCCCGGCCGACGCACGCCACGAGCCCAGGCCGACGAGGTAGTTGGGGCCGCCCGCCTTGGCGCCGGCGCCCACCGACGAGCGCTTCCACCCGCCGAACGGCTGGCGCTGCACGATCGCGCCGGTGATGCCGCGGTTGACGTACAGGTTTCCCGCCTCGACGTGGTCGAGCCAGAACGCGAGGTCGTCGGGGCTCTGCGTGTACAGCCCCGCGGTGAGGCCGTAGGCGACGGCGTTCTGCAGCTGGACCGCGTGGGTGATGGAGTGGGCGTGCATGATGCCCAGCACGGGCCCGAAGAACTCCTCGAGGTGGAATCGCGAGCCCGGGCGCACGCCGGTGCGGATGCCGGGCGACCACAGGCGCCCCGCGTACTCCGGCAGTCCGTCGGGCCCGGACGCGCGCAGCAGCCGCGGCTCGACGAGCCACTTCTCGCCCTCGTCGAGGGTCGTGAGCGCCCACTCGAGCTTGCCGTGGGGCCGCTCGATGACCGGCCCGACCTCGGACCGCGGGTCGGAGGGGGGTCCGACGCGCAGCGAGTTCGCCGCATCCGTCACCTGTCGCGCGAAGCGTCGCGAGTGCCCCACCGGGCCTACGAGGATCGCGAGCGACGCGGCCGAGCACTTCTGACCCGCGTGCCCGAACGCGCTCTTGACGAGATCGGATGCCGCCAGGTCGAGGTCGGCCGAGGGCATGACGATCATCGCGTTCTTGCCGCTCGTCTCGGCGTGCAGGTCGAGGTCGGGGCGCCACGAGCGGAACAGGGCCGCAGTCTCCCACGAGCCGGTGAGGATCACGCGGTCGACGTCGGGATGCGACACCAATCGCTGCCCGAGATCGCCCTCGTCGATGTCGACCAGGGCGAGCACGTCGCGCGGCACGCCCGCCGACCACAGCGCGTCGGCGACGACGGCCGCGCAGCGGCGGGCCTGCGGGGCGGGCTTGAACACGACGCCCGATCCCGCGGCGAGCGCCGCCAGCACGCCGCCCGCGGCAATCGCGATCGGGAAGTTCCACGGCGGCGTCACGACGGTGATCCTCGACGGCACGAACACCGCGCCGCTGACGCGGTCGAGTTCGCGCGCGGTCGCGGCGTAGTAGTTCGCGAAGTCGACCGCCTCGCTCACCTCGACGTCGCCCTCGGCGAGCACCTTGCCCGTCTCAGACGCGGCCACCTCGATCAGCTCGCCGCGCCGCGCCTCGAGCGCACGCGCACACGCCTGCAGCACCGCCGCGCGGTCGGCCGCAGGAAGCGCGCCCCACCGTGCCCCGGCCTCGCGCACTCGTGCGATCACGGCGTCGAGCGCGTCGGCGTCGTCGATGCGGGCCGCGCGCACGGTCGCGTCGCCGGCGACCGACACCTCGACGCGCTCCAGGATGCCCCGCCCCCACGCGCGGTTTGCCGCGAGCGCAGGATCGGTGTCGGGCGCGTTGCGGAACCCCGGCGCGCCGACGGCGACCGCGTCGCGCTCGCGGGAGGAGTAGACAGCGGTTTCGAAGAACTCCTCCGCCCCGAACCGGAACGCCCCGCGCTCGGGCGGAAGCGGCGACGTGTCGCCGGGCTCGTCGTCGCGCGAGATGCCGAGCACCGCCTTCGTCATGCCGGTCTCTTCGGCGGCGCTGCGCGTGCGCGAGCGCAGGCCCGTCGTCGCCGGGGCTGCATGGAGGGGCTCTGAGCGGTTCTGGGTGCGGTTCGGGCCCACCGGGAGTGAGGCTGGGCCTACGCGCCCGGAGTCGCCGCGCGGCGGGGAGGGGGGCGTGGAGGCCGCCATCAGCTCCACCGAGGCGAGAAAACGGTCGCGCTCGCGGGCGAACAGGTCGGGGTCGCCGGCGATCTCGAACGCCGCCGAGAGGAAGTTGTCGCTGGACGCGTTCTCCTCCAGGCGCCGCACGAGGTAGCTGATCGCGACGTCGAACTCGTCGGGGCGCACGACCGGCACGTACAGCAGCACCGGCCCGACGTCGCGAGAGACGGCCTCGACCTGGCCCTGCGCCATGCCGAGCAGCATCTCGAACTCGATCGCGTCCCGCACGCCGCGCTCCCCCGCGAGCAGCCACGCGTAGGCGATGTCGAACAGGTTGTGGCCTGCGACGCCGATCCTGGCCGCGGCGGTGTGCTCGGGCCGCAGCGCGAACTCGAGGCATCGCAGGTAGTTGGCATCCGATGCGACCTTGCTGTCGTAGGTCGCGAGCGGCCAGCCGTGCAAGACGGCGTCGACGCGCTCCATCGCGAGGTTCGCGCCCTTGACCAGCCGGATCTTGATGCGCGCGCCGCCGCCGGCGACGCGCTGCTTCGCCCATGCGGTGAGGTGCTCGAGCGCCGGCAGCGCGTCGGGCAGGTACGCCTGCAGCACGATGCCCGCCTCGAGCAGGCGCAGCCGCGGGTCTTCCAGCAGCCGCGTGAACACCGCGATCGTCAGGTCGAGGTCGCGGTACTCCTCCATGTCGAGGTTGATGAAGGTGTCTCGATGCGCGGCTTCGCCGCTACTCGACAACCGGGATTCTGCGGCGGTGAGGTACAGCGGCAGAAGCCGCTCGACGACCTTGTCGACCGTCTCGTCGAACGCCCACATCGAGATGTGGCTCGCGATGGCCGACACTTTGACCGACACGTAGTCCACGTCGGGTCGGCGGATGAGTTCGTGGATGCCGTCGAGCCGGCGCAGCGCCTCCTGCTCGCCGAGCACCGCCTCGCCGAGCAGGTTCAGGTTCAGGCGCGCCCCCGTCGCCCGCAGCGCGGCGATCGCCGGACCGAGCTTGTCGGGACGCGCGTCGACCACGAGGTGCCCGACCATCTCGCGCAGCATGCGCCGCGCGATCGGCACGGTGGGCGTCGGAAGCACCGGGGCGATCGCTCCCCCGGCCTGCACCGCCCCTCGCAGGTACCAGGGCAGGAATCCGGGCGCGAGGGGGGCGATCCGGCGCAGTTGGGATGCCGCGGCCGAGAGGCTCTCGGGACGCATCACCCCGTCGACGAAGCCGATCGTGAACGGCAGCCCGTTCGGGTCTTTGAGCACGCCGGCCAGCCGCTCGGCTGCGGGGTCCACGTCGACCTCGGCGCTGTCTGCGATCCACCGCTGCGCCAGTCCCACGGCGCGCGGGGCAAGGTCGTCGCCGGGCGTCGGAAGGTCGGTGTCCCCCAGGTTCGGGTCGGTCACCATGCCGACAGCCTACGACCTGCCGGCCCGCGGCTGCGGACGCGCGCGAGCATCCCGGCGCGAGCCGATCCGCGGCTAGCCGGCAGGCGGGCCGGCCGGCTTACTCCCACACGCTCGGCGCGGGCGCCTTCGTCGAGGGCAGAGCGGATGCCTCGGCCCACTGGGCCATCCACGGCTCCAGCGGCGCCAGATCGTCGGGCCGCCCCATCGCCTCGAACAGCTCTTCGAGGGGCACGATGCCGCCGCCGCGGCGCAGGAACCGCGCGCGTACGAGCATCTCGGCGTAGATCTCGCCGTCGACGACCGCGCGGTGCATGAGGTACGTGGACTTGTCGTCGTGCCCGTGCAGGCGCGACTCGATCGTGAAGCGCTGCCACAGCTGCAGGGACTTGCGGAACGTGATGGACTCGCTGGCGACGACCGGGTACCACCCGCGCTCCTGGATGATGTCCCACATGCCGGTGCGCACCAGCAGGTCGAACCGGCCGAGGTCGAACAGCGACGCGTAGCGGCCGTTGTTCATGTGACGCAGCAGATCGATGTCGGTCGGCATCGTCCGCACCCGGATGCGCCCGACGCTCATCGCGTCGATCCGTCCGTGCCTGCGCAGTTGCACGCGCGCTCGCCAGATCGTCAGCATCGTCCGCCAGATCACGTTCACGGGGTGAGATCGTAGTGACCGGCGCCTTGATTCGTGAAACCATTGTGGCTTTCCGACATGTGCGTGGGCGGGATCTGCTGGTGTTGTGCCCCGTGCCCAACCGATTTCGTGTCTCGCGCGCCCGCGCGTAGAGTCACGCCATGAACGCCGAACTGCAGACCGACCTCGTCGTCCGTCCTGTGCGGGACGTCGACGCCGAGGCCCTCGGTCGTGTACACGCGACATGCTGGCACGAGACCTACGACCACCTCATCAGCAAGGCCGCCCTCGAGCGGATCTCGCCCAAGCGCCTCGCTGAGCTCTGGACCCACTGGGCCGTGCAGGGCGAAGACTTCAAGATGTTCGCCGCGCTCGTCGACGGCGAGATCGTCGGGTTCGCCGGGTCCGGCCCCGCCCGCGACAAGGACTCCCCCCGCAACAACGAGCTGTACTTCATCTACCTGCTCGACGCGTGGCACGGCACCGGCATCGGTCAGCGTCTGTTCGACGCCGTCGTCGAGCCCGACGAGCCGCTGTACCTGTGGGTCGCCGACGACAACCCGCGGGCGCACCGCTTCTACGCGCGCAACGGCTTCACCCTCGATGGAGCGAAGCACACCGAGCCCTTCCTCGGCGAGACGCTCACCGAGGTGCGGTTCGTCCGCTGAGCATCACGGCATCGAGAGCCCGTCGCGCAAGCGGCGGGCTCTCGTTCGTGCGAGAGACTGATTCCATGGCCCACTCCCCCCGCCCGCTGACCGTGTGGGCGCTGCCCGGAATCCCCGAGATCACGCCCGGTACGGACCTCGTGACGATAATCGCGGATGCCGCCGCCGGCGCCCTCGAAGACGGCGACGTCCTCGTGGTGACCTCGAAGATCGTCTCGAAGGCCGAGGGACGCATCCTCCAGGCCGAGGATCGCGAGGATGCGATCACCGCAGAGACGGTGCGCGTGGTCGCGACCCGCGCGTCGGAGTCCGGGCATGTCACGCGCATCGTGCAGAACCGCCTCGGGATCGTGTCGGCCGCGGCCGGGGTCGACGCCTCGAACACGCCGCACGGCACCGTGCTGCTGCTTCCGGTGGATCCGGATGCCTCGGCCCGCGCTCTGGCCACGGGGCTGCGTGCGCTGCTGGGCGTGCACGTCGGGGTCGTCGTGTCGGACACGCTCGGCCGCGCGTGGCGCGACGGCCAGACCGACCACGCGATCGGCGCGGGCGGGGTGCGCGTCTTCGAGGACCTGCGCGGCGGGACCGATGCCGAGGGCAGGCCCCTGGTCGTGACGATGCCGTGCGTCGCCGACGAACTGGCCGCCGCGGCCGATCTGGTCAAGGGGAAGGCCGCCCGGCTGCCGGTGGCGGTCGTGCGCGGACGCGGCGACCTGGTCGGCCCGCTCGATCTGCCCGGGGCGCGGTCCATCGTGCGGTCGCTGGAGCGTGACATGTTCCGGCTCGGAGCCGACGAGGCCTATGCCGAGGGGTTCGCCGCGGGCGCGGCATCCGTCACCGCCTGACGCGCGGTCGTCACGAGAGGGGATGTCTCGAGACGAGGACGTTTCTCGCAGATAGGTCCTCGTCTCGCGACATCCCCTCTCCTCGCGCGGTAAGGGGTCCCCCAACCCTGTGGGTCAGTGCGAGTCCAGCACGAGCTCGCCCGCCGACACCTGGACGGTGATCGTGCTCGAGGCACCGGGGGTCGACCCGATGCGGTTGCGGAAGTCGCCGGCCGAGACATCCGAGGTCACGTCGTACTCTCCGCGCGGCACCGTGAGCTGCAGTCCGCCCGCGCTGACGTCGGCCTCGATCGCGTCGGGCTGCGCGCCCGACAGGCGCACGGTGAGCGCACCGGCGCTGACCGACAGCTCGGCCCGGCGGACGCCCTCGAGGTCGATCGTCGCGGCGCCGGCGTTCATCTCGGCGGTCAGCTGGGTCGCCGAGCCGCTCATCTGGGCGCGGCCCGCGTTCATCTGAAGGTCGAGCTCGCCGAAGGCGCCGTCGAGGGCGAGGTCTCCGGCCGAGAAGTCGATGTCGGCGTCGGCGCCCTCGAGCGCCTGGGGCAGGCGCAGCACGGCATCGCCGGGCCCGCCGAACCAGCCGCCGAAGAACCAGCCGCCGAACATCCGCGGTGTCGCGATGACGAGGCTGTCGTCGTCGCGCTCGAGGGTCCAGCGGTCGGCGCCCGTGGGGCCGGTGACCTCGAGTTCGGCCTCGCGCACGTCGGCGAACTCGACGCGCAGCGACCCCGCCGAGGCGTCCACGTCGATCTCGTCGATTCCGGCGACTGCCGCCGTGCGGGTGCCGGTGTGCACGGCCGCCGAGACGATCGTGCCGACGACGGCCGAGCCGATCGCACCGACGATCACGAGCGCGCCGAACACGATCGCGAGGATCGAGATCACGCGGGCGGCGCCCGGGGTGGGCGAGGGGCCGGCAGCACCGGCCGGTTCGGGGGCGGGGCCCGGCGCCACCGGGGGCGGGGTGAGGGCAGTGGTCATCGGTTCGTTCCCGTCTGCGGCGCGGGGCCGCGTGTCTGCGGGGCCGCGGGGCGGCCGTGTTCGAGGTGGGCGAGGGCGGCGAGCACGCGCCGATTGCCGGAGTCGTCCTGTTCGAGTTCGAGCTTCTGGAAGACCGCGGTGATGTGCTTCTCGACGCTCCCCTCCGAGATGTGCAGGGTGTGCGCGATCGCCTGGTTCGAGCGGCCCTCGGCGATGAGCGCGAGAACGGATGCCTCGCGGTCGGTCAGTCGCAGCATCCGTTCGTCCTTGCGGCGCCTGCCGAGCAGCTGTGCGACGACCTCGGGGTCGAGCACGGTGCCCCCCGCGGCGATGCGCTCGATCGCCTCGAGGAAGTCCGCCACGTCGGCGACGCGGTCCTTCAGCAGGTAGCCGAGCGCGCCGTCGCTCGAGGCGATCAGGTCGCTCGCGTAGCGCTCCTCGACGTACTGCGACAGCACGAGCACCGCCAGCCGCGGAAGCCGTGCGCGCAGGGCGAGCGCGGCGCGGATGCCCTCGTCGGTCCAGGTCGGAGGCAGCCGCACGTCGAGGATGCACAGGTCGGGCGCGGTGGCGTCGACGGTCTCATCGAGCGCCGTCGCATCGGGCAGGGCGGCGGCGATCTCGTGGCCGGCGTCGACGAGCACGCGCACGAGCCCCTCGCGCAGCAGCGCCGAGTCCTCGCAGATCAGGACGCGCACGGGATGCTCACCTCCACGCTCGTCGGACCGCCGACCGGACTGTCGATGCGGGCCTGGCCGCCGGCGGCGACGACGCGGTTGACGATGCCGTCGAGTCCGCCCCCGGGGATCACCCGGGCGCCGCCCACGCCGTTGTCCTCGACGCGGGCCCACAGGGCGCCGGTGTCGGGGCGCAGCCGCACGACCACGCGCACCTCCGCCGCGCGCGAGTGCTTCGCGGCGTTCGTGAGCGCCTCGGCGATCGCGAAGTAGGCGGCGGCCTCGGTGTCGCGGCTGCAGCGTCCGTCCAATCGCACGTCGAGCAGCACCGGGATCACCGACATCGCGGCGACCGCCGAGAGGGCCGCATCCAGTCCCCGGTCGTCGAGAACGGCCGTATGGATGCCGCGGGCGAGCTGTCGCAGCTCGGTGATCGCGGCCTTCGTCGAGGTGTGCGCCTCGGCGATGAGCTCTTTGGCGGCGGCGGGGTCCGTGTCGATCTTCTGCTGGGCGAGGCCGAGGGTCATGCCGACCGACACCAGCCGCGGCTGGACCCCGTCGTGCAGGTCGCGCTCGATGCGCGTGCGCTCGAGGTCTGCGGCGCGGACAGCGCCGGCCCGCTGCGCGCGGGAGGTGTCCACAGCCGCGGCGAGCTGCGCTTCGCGCGAGGGCACGACGACCGCGCGGGCGATGATGCCGTGCAGAATGCCCAGGCCCACGATGGCTGCGGCCGAGAGGACCGCCGTGGCGAGCCCCGTGGGCACCGCCCACGCGATCGGCACCTCGATGCCGGTGCGGGCGATCAGCACCGTGTCGGACTCGCCGAACAGGGGCGCGAAGACGAAGACGAGTCCCGAGGCGAGCACGCCGAACAGAACGAGGGTGATCCAGCCGAGCAGGGTCGCGATCGCGATGCTCGCGACTCCGCGCCAGCTCGTCGCGTCGATGGTCTGCGCCGCGACCATGCGGACGAAGCCCGTGAATCCCGGCCGCTCGCGGCGCCTGGTGCCACCGAGCGGCAGCCCGAAGTCATAGAGCCCGTTGACGCGGGCGGTCTCGAGCCAGCCGACGGCGAAGATCGCGTAGACGAGTCCGACGAAGAACAGCAGGCCGATTCCGAGCACGGGAAGCAGCCCCAGGCTGAGGCCGAGCAGCGTGAAGAGGATCGTGAAGATGGTCGGCCCGATCACGCCGAGCGCGGCGAGGTGGGCGATCGCGGCCGCCACGCGGCGAGGCGCCATGACGGTCCGGAGAGGTGATGGGCGGGGCGGGGCCGTGGTCATGCCTCCACGGTAGGACTGCGCGCATTCCGGCGCGCCCGAGGCATCCGGAGAGCTTTCTTCGGGTTATCCCCCCGATGCCCTCCCGGCGGACGTCGGCTACGGGCGCGGCGCGGCGGCGAGGTACTCCAGCTGTGCGCGCGTCGACGCCTCGGCGGCGAAGCGGATCGCGGGGTCGACGTCGGCGTACACGGTGTCGACGATCGCCTGCACGAGGTCGTCGTCGTTCGCCGGCGCGCGGCCGAGCGACTGCAGGAGCGCGCTCAGTTCGCCCAGGCGCCCGCGCCGGTGCGCGGCGTACCGGCGGCATATCGCGGCGAGGTCGGCGAGCATGGGTCCGTGCGCGGGAATCACCGGGATCACGCCGTAGGCCGCGAGCCGGTCGAGCGAGTCGAGGTAGGCCGCGAGCGACCCGCCCGGGTGGGTGACGATCGTCGTGCCGCGCCCGAGGATCGTGTCGCCCGTGATCATCGTCCCGCCCGGGCGCGGGTCGGTCAGTGCCGCGTCGTGCGGCAGGTGTACGCACACCGAGTCGTGCGTGTGGCCGGGGGTCGCGATGACGTCGAGACGGATGCCGGCTGCCTCGACGTGCTCGCCGTCGGCGAGCGGGTCGGCACCGATGCACAGCGCGGGGTCGAGGGCGCGCACCGGCGCTGCGGTCGTCGCGGCGAACTCGGCGGCGGCCTCGGTGTGGTCGCGATGGTGGTGGGTGAGCAGGATCAGCTCGACGTCGCCGAAGGAGCGCAGCCGCTCGAGGTGCCCGGCATCCGCCGGTCCCGGGTCCACGACGACCACGCTGCCGTGCCCCGGCCGGCCGAGCACGAGCGAGTTCGTTCCGTCGAGCGTCATCGGTCCGGCGTTCGGGGCGAGCACGCCGGTGACCAGCCGCGTCCACTGTTGGCCGGTCACGTGTTCGCCCGTCACCGTCTCAGCGCCCCGAGACTTTGCCGAAGAGCTTCGCGATGGGGGCGAGGACGAGGGGGCGTGCGGCGACCCAGGCTGCGGCGATCACGACCAGGGAGGCGGTGAAGATCCAGAACCCGGTCCAGTTCACGGCGTCCTGCCCGCCGTACATGTGGTTCAGGTTGCGCAGCGCCCCGGTGGCGAACACGAGCACGACGTGCACGAAGATGAACAGCACGAAGTAGATCATCACGGGGAAGTGCACCGCGCGTGCCCATTCCACCGGGTACGCCTTGTTCAGTGCTTTGGCGTCCTTGGGCCAGATGCCTGACATGCGCACCCCCGTTGCCGCGGCGAGCGGGGCGGCCAGGAACACGGTGGTGAAGTACGCCAGCTGCTGCAGCGAGTTGTAGTTCACCCACCCGTTCTCGGTCGGCCAGTCCAGGCTCACGTACTGCAGCGCCGCGCTGATCGCGTTCGGGAACACCTCCCACGAGGTCGGCACGATCCGCAGCCACTGGCCGGTCACGAACAGCAGCACCACGAAGATGACCCCGTTGACCAGCCACAGGATGTCCAGCGACTGGTGCAACCACAGGTTCAGGCTGATCTTGCGTTTCGGGTTGCCCCGCGGCGACCAGAACGCGGTGGGCCGCTTCTCGGTGCGCACCTGCAGACCCGACCGGATGATCAGCACCATCAGGAACACGTTGAAGAAGTGCTGCCAGCCCAGCCACGCCGGAAACCCCACCGGCGCACCCTCGGGCAGGTGGTACTCGCCCGGGTAGGTCGCGAGGAACTCCCGCAGGCCGTCCAGGCTGAGCAGCCACCGCACCAGCAGCACGGCCATTCCCGCCGCGAACAGCAGCCCGAACCCGCCCACGATCACCGCACCGGCCCACTGACCCCGCGTGAACGGGCCGAGGCGCTTCGGCTCAGGCCGCGGCGCCGGGCGCGTGGAGGCGGCCCGGCCCGGCCACACACTCGGCGTGAACGGCAGCGGTGCGCGCGGCCCCACCGGCTCGGCGACCGCGACGGCAGCCGCGGCGGCCGTGGCGGATGCCGCCCCCGGCGCTTCGGCGGCGGGGACCGTCGCGGCGCCCGGGCGGGGCAGCCCGGCGCGCACCGGACGAGCGGGCGCTTCGGCGACGGATGCTGCGGCGGTCCGCCGCCCGGGCGCGATCCCGGCCGGAGGCCACGGGTCGCCGCCTGCCGTGCGGGGAAGCCCGCGGCGCAGCGCGCGCCCTGCGCCGGTCACCGCGTCGCCGTCCGTCACAGACCTCGTCGGCGACGCCTCGGCGGGCGCGGCGGCCGAGGAGACTTCCATCGCAGCCGCAGGTGCTGCGGGGGCGGTGGCAGAAGCGCCTGCGGGGGCGACGGATGCCCCCACCGGCGCGACTCCCGCGGGCGGCCACGGCTCGCCCCCGGGAACCCGGGGAAGACCCCGACGCAGCGCACGATCCCCCACGGGTGACGACGCCGCGACCGGCTCTGCGACCGCAGAGGCCGCGGCCGGCGCGGCCGGGACCGCCTCGACCGCAGCAGCGACCGGGACGGCCTGCGCAGCGGCTGCCGTGATGACGCTGTCGACCGCGGCCGCGTCGTCGATGCCGTCCGGTGCGGCACCGGCCGGGGGCCACGCGTCGCCGCCGACGACCCGGGGCAGGCCGCGGCGCAGAGTGCTGCCGTACGTCGCCATCCCGATGCCCCTACTTCGCCTTGTTCGCCTCGAGCGCGGCGATCAGCTGCGGCACGACCTGGAACAGGTCGCCGACCACACCGAAGTCCGCGATCTCGAAGATCGGGGCATCCGCGTCCTTGTTGATCGCGACGATCGTCTTGGCCGTCTGCATCCCCGCTCGATGCTGGATCGCACCCGAGATGCCCAACGCGATATACAGCTGCGGCGACACCGACACCCCGGTCTGCCCCACCTGGAACGACTGCGGCACATACCCGGCGTCCACCGCCGCCCGCGAGGCGCCCACCGCCGCGCCCAGCGCGTCGGCGAGCTGCTCGACCAGGGCGAACTTCTCGCCCGACCCCAGCCCGCGGCCCCCCGACACGACCTTGCCCGCACCGCGCAGCTCCGGACGCGACGAGGTCGACTCCGCCTGCGCAACCGCCCCCACCGTCGCCGCACGCCGCGCCGAGGCCTGCACCGGCAGCACTTCGGAGGCCAGCGGCTGCGCCTGCGCGCGCGCGTCGACCGCGCCGATGCGCACGGTGATCACCGGGGCACCCCACGTCACCGCGGAATCCACGTTGTACGCACCGCCGTACACCGAGTGGTGCGCGAGAACACCCTCGGCGTCGCGCGACACCCCCACCGCGTCCACCGCGAGACCCGACCGGGTGCGCGCCGCGAACCGGGCCGCGACCTCACGCCCCTCGATCGAATGCGACACCAGGATCGCGTCCGGACGCACCAGATCGGATGCCGCCACCAGCGCATCCACCACCGGCACCGTCAACTGCTCGCCCAGCCCCTCCGGCGACGCCACCAGAACGCGTGCCGCACCCGATTGCGCAGCTGCTGCGGCCAGCGCGTCAGCGGAACCCGCCGGGGCCACCACGAGAGCCACCGGGGTGCCCACACCGGCCGCAGCACCCAGAAGGCCCGCGGCGGACTTGGCCAGAGCGCCGTCAGGGGTCGTGTCCACCACGACCAGGATCGAGTCGTCAGCGAAATCAGTCATCAGGTCCTCTTCTCAGGCCAGACGGTTCTGGATCAGGAACTCCGCGAGCTTGTCGCCCGCGTCGCCCTCGTCGGCGATCTTCACACCCGCCGACCGCGGCGGCTTCTCCGAAAGCCCGATCACGATCGACCGGGACGCGTCCGCATCGTGCGGCTCGACCCCCAGATCCTGAAGCGACAGCACCTCGAACGGCTTCTTCTTGGCCGCCATGATCCCCTTGAAGTTCGGGAACCGGGCATCCGGGAACCGCTCCGTGATCGAGACCACCGCCGGAAGCACAGCCGACACCGTCGCGGTGCCGGCATCGGTGGCACGCTCCCCCGTCACCTGCTCCCCGGTGATCTCCACCGCGTTCAGGTTCGTCGCGGCCGGAACATCCAGGATCTCGGCCACCATCGCCGCGATCACCCCGCCCGAGCCGTCCGTGGACTGGTTTCCTGCGATCACCAGATCGAACCCGATGCGACGGATCGCCGCGGCGAGCACTTCGGCCGTCAATCCCAGATCCGCGCCCAGCAGAGCCTCATCGACCACCTGCACCGCCGAGCCGGCACCCATCGCCAGACCCTTGCGCACCGTCGCCGCCGCAGACTCCGGGCTCATCGACAGCACCACCACCTCGGTACCCGGGGTCTTGTCGGCATAGCTCAACGCGACCTCGAGCGCACGCTCGCCGATCTCATCGAGCACCGACTCGCTCGCAGCACGGTCGGCCAGACCGGTCTCGAGACTCAGCTTGCGGTCCCCATAGGTGTCGGGGACCTCCTTGACCAGGACAACGATCTTCACAGGGACTCCTTCTGCTTGGTGACAGTCTACGTGGGCGCGCGGTGAGATTCAGTCTCAGATTTCGCGAAACCGAGTCCGGGCGCGTGCCGGCGGCTCAGCGGTGCTCGAAGCGCGGCGCGCGCTTCTCGCGGAACGCTGCCATGCCCTCTTTCTGGTCGGCGGTGTCAAACAGCGCCGCGAACACATGCCGCTCGAACCGCAGCCCCTCGGCGAGCGTCGTCTCCAGCGCCGCGTCCAGCGCCGCCTTCGCCGCATACACCGACGGCAGCGACTTCGACGCGATCGTCTCGGCGACGGTGGCCGCCTCAGAGAGCAGGTCGGCGGCCGGGACGACGCGCGACACGAGTCCGGACCGCTCCGCCTCGGCGGCATCCATCATGCGACCCGTCAGCAGCAGGTCGGCGGCCTTGTAGTAGCCGATCGCGCGCAGCAGCCGCTGTGAGCCGCCCATGCCCGGGATGACGCCGAGATTGATCTCGGGCTGCCCGAACTTCGCCGAGTCGGCCGCGATGATGAGGTCGCACATCATCGCCAGCTCGCACCCCCCGCCCAGGGCGTACCCGGCGACAGCCGCGATGACCGGCGTGCGCACGTCGGCGAAGCGCCGCCACTGACCGAAGTGGTCGCCGACGATCATCTCGCCGCCGGTCCTGGCCTCCATCTCCTTGATGTCGGCGCCGGCCGCGAACGCGCGCTCGGAGCCCGTCACGACGATCGCGCCGACGCCCGGATCGGCGTCGAAGGCCTCGGCGGCTGCGACCACGTCGCCCATCAGCTGCGAATCGAGCGCGTTGAGGGCCTGGGGCCGGTTCAGGGTGATCCAGCCGACGCGGCCCTCCTGGCGCACCAGGATCGTCTCGTAATCCGTCATCGCTGCCTCCTCACAGTCTCTCGATGATCGTCGCGTTCGCGAGCCCGCCGCCCTCGCACATCGTCTGCAGGCCATAGCGTCCGCCGGTCGCCTCGAGGTGGGCCAGCAGCGTGCCGAGCAGCCGCGTGCCGGATGCCCCGACCGCGTGCCCGAGCGCGATGGCGCCGCCCCACGGGTTGAGCTTCGCGGGGTCCGCGTCGAACTCGCGGGCCCACGCGAGCGGGACCGACGAGAACGCCTCGTTCACCTCATACGCGTCGAGGTCGGCGAACCGCAGGCCGCTGCGCTGGAGGATCCGGTGCGTCGCCGGGATCGGCCCGGTCAGCATCATGAGCGGGTCGTCGCCGACGACCGCGAACGAGTGGAACCGGGCGCGCGGGGTCAGGCCGAGCTCGGCGGCCGTTGCCTCGCTCATGATGAGCGCGGCGGATGCGGCATCTGTCAGCGGCGACGAGTTGCCCGGCGTGATCATCCACTCCAGCTCGGGGAAGCGCTCCGCGGCCGCGTCCGTGCGGAAGGCCGGCGCGAGCCCGCCGAGGCCCTCGACGCTCGTCGCCGGGCGCACGGTCTCGTCGGCGCGCACCTCGGTGCCGTCGATGTCGATCGGCAGCACCTGGCTGTCGAAGAGGCCACGGGTCGCGGCGTCGGCTGCGCGACGGTGCGATTCCGCGGCGAACGCGTCGAGCTGCTCGCGCGAGAAGCCCCATTTGTGCGCGACGAGCTCGGCCGAGACGCCCTGGTTCACGAGGCCGTCGGGGTAGCGGCGGCGGATGCCGTCCGCGTCGGCGGCATCCAGCCGGTTCGACCCGAGCGGCACGCGGCTCATCGACTCGACGCCGGCCGCGATCACGATGTCATAGGCGCCGGCCATGACGCCCTGCGCCGCGAAGTGCGCGGCCTGCTGGCTCGAGCCGCACTGCCGGTCGATCGTCGTGGCGGGCACCGACTCGTCGAACCCGGCCGCGAGCACGGCCTGGCGCCCGATGTTCAGCGACTGCTCGCCGACCTGGCTCACGCACCCCATGATGACGTCGTCGATCTGGCGCGACTCGAGTCCGTTGCGCTCCAGCACCTTCGTCAGCACGTGTGCCGCGAGATCGACCGGATGCAGCGACGAGAGCGCTCCGCCTGGCTTGCCCCGTCCGGACGGGGTACGAACGACGTCGACGATGACGGCTGTGCGGGTCATCCTGCTCTCCTCTGCTCTGTGCGCTCCCGACCGCCGCGCACCGCAAGGTCGCGCGCGATGATGAGCCGCTGGATCTGGTTGGTTCCCTCGAAGATCTGCATGACCTTCGCCTCGCGCATGTAGCGCTCGAGCGGGAAGTCTCTCGTATAGCCTGCACCGCCCAGCACCTGGATGGCGTCGGTGGTGACCTTCATCGCCCCGTCGGTGGCCAGCAGCTTCGCGATCGACGCCTCGCGGGTGAACGGCAGTCGCTGGTCGGCGAGCCGCGCCGCGGCGAGGTACATCGCGCGTGCCGACTCGACCGCGGCGTCCATGTCGGCCAGGAGAAACCCCACGCCTTCGTGGCGGATGATGGCCTGCCCGAAGGCCTCCCGTTCGCGGGCGTAAGCGACGGCGATGTCGAGCGCCGACTGGGCGAGCCCGGTGGCGATCGCGGCGATGCCGAGGCGTCCGTAGTCCAGTCCCGCGAGCGCGATCGCCAGTCCGTCCCCCTCGGCGCCGATGCGCTGACCCTCGGGGACGAACACGTCGTCGAGGTTCATCGTCGCGGTGACCGACGCGGTGAGCCCGAGCTTGCGCTCCGGCGGCGAGGCCACGAGGCCGGGCGCGCTCGCCGGCACGAGGAAGCAGCTGATGCCGCGCTTGGCGTGAGCGGAGGTGCGCGCCATGACGGTGTAGAAGTCGGCCCGGCCGCCGTGGGTCGTCCATGCCTTGGCGCCGCTGAGCACGTACCCGCCCTCGACGCGGCGCGCACGCGTGCGCATCGCGGCGGGGTCGGACCCGGCATGCGCCTCGGACAGGCAGTACGCCCCGAGCGTCTGGCCCGACAGCATCCAGGGCAGCCACTGGTCGCGCTGCTCGGCCGTGCCGAAGCGCGCCAGCGGGAAGACCGAGAGCGAGTGCACGCTGACGCCCACGGCGACCGATGCCCACGCCCGCCCGATCTGCTCGAAGACGGGCAGGTACGACGCGGCGCCGAGGGCGGCGCCCCCGTACTGCTCGGGGTACGGCAGGGCGAGCAGGCCCGCCGCGCCGAGAGTGCGGAACGCGTCGCGCGGGAAGACCTCGTCCCGCTCGGCAGCGGCGGCGTGCGGCGCGAGGGATCGAGCGCAGATCTCACGGGCCAGACCGACCGCTGCGGCGGCAGCGGCCTGCGTGTCGTCCATGACCTCGGGCATCGTCCACACCTCGGAATCCTCGTGAACCAGTACTGTATTGAGTACTAGATTCGCGTTTCTGGTACTGTGACGAGTATGCCACGTCCCCTCCGTGAGCGCAGGTCGCCGCTGAAGGCCGACGTGCGACGAGACGAGCTGCTCGACCGGCTCGTCGAGGTGATCGTCGAGCACGGCTTCGCCGAGGCGAGCATCGAAGAGCTCGCGCGCGCGCTGCGCTGCTCGAAGTCCACGCTCTACGTGATCGCCGACTCGAAGGAGCAGATCATCGCCGCCGCGGTGCGGCGCTTCTTCCGCCGCGCCGCCGCGCACGTCGACGACGAGCTCCAGCGCTCCGCGGGCGAGCCTGTCGCCCAGCGCATCCGCACCTACCTGACGGCCATCGCCGCCGACCTCGCTCCCGCCACGCCGGCCTTCTTCGCCGACATCGACTCGCTCGCCTCCACACGCGAGATCTACCGGCAGAACACCCGCGTCGCCGCTGAGCGCGTGCAGGCGCTCGTGCGCGAGGCCTCACCCGAAGGCCCCTCTACACAGGCGACGTTCGTGGGCGCCGTCGCCGCGCAGGTGATGGAGGGCATCCACCGCGGCGAGATCGAGACCGCCACCGGCCTCGACGACTCCGCCGCCTTCCGCGCGCTCGCAGACCTCATCGTCCGAGGACTCGGACCAACCCCCGTCGAAGGAGACACATGAAGATCGCAGCAACCACCGCACTGGTCACCGGCGCGGCATCCGGGCTCGGCGCGGCCACCGCCGCCGCGCTCGCCGCCGCCGGCGCCGAGGTGCTCGCACTCGACCTGCCGCACGCGGTCGAGAAGGCCCCGGCCGTCGAGGGCGTGCGCTACGCGGCCGCCGATGTGACCAGCCCCGACGAAGTGCAGGCCGCGCTGGACTCGATCGCACCGGATGCCCCGCCCCTGCGCATCGTCGTCAGCTGCGCCGGCATCGCCCCGGCCCGCAAGGTGCTGGGCTCCAAGGGCGTCCATGATCTCGAGACCTTCCGCAAGACGATCGAGGTCAACCTCATCGGCACCTTCAACGTGCTGCGCCTGGCGGCCGCCGTCATCGCCGAGCAGACGCCCGACGAGAACGGCCAGCGCGGCGTCATCGTCAACACCGCCTCGGTCGCCGCGTTCGAGGGCCAGATCGGCCAGGTCGCCTACTCGGCCTCCAAGGGCGGGGTCGTCGGCCTCATGCTCCCCGCCGCGCGGGACCTGGCCTCGGTCGGTATCCGCGTGAACACGATCGCCCCGGGCATCGTGAACACACCCCTCCTCGCCGCCCTCGGACCCGAGGTCGGCGCGTCGCTGGCGGCATCCATCCCGTTCCCGAAGCGCCTCGCCCGACCCGACGAGTTCGCGCAGCTGGTCGGCATGATCGTCGAGCACGACTACCTCAACGGCGAGACCATCCGCATGGACGGCGCGCTGCGCATGGCACCGCGGTGACCCGGTGAGCGGATGCCCCGCGGCATCCGCTCACCCTCACAGCACCCGCAGAATGTCCTCGACCCTCTGCTTCGCATCGCCGAAGAGCATTCCGGTGTTCTCGCGGAAGAAGAGCGGATTGGGAACGCCCGCGTAGCCGGAGGCCATCGACCGCTTGAACACGACGACCTCGGCGGCCTCCCACACCTTGAGCACGGGCATGCCGGCGATGGGCGAGCCCGGGTCTTCGGCCGCGGCGGGGTTGACGGTGTCGTTCGCGCCGATGACGAGCACGACCGACGTCCCCGCGAAGTCGTCGTTGATCTCGTCCATGCCGAGCACGATGTCGTAGGGCACGCGGGCCTCGGCCAGCAGCACGTTCATGTGACCGGGCAGGCGTCCGGCGACCGGGTGGATGCCGAACCGCACGTCGACGCCGCGCTCGCGCAGCCGCGCGGTGAGCTCGGCGACCGGGTACTGCGCCTGCGCGACGGCCATGCCGTAGCCGGGGGCGATGACGACGCTGTCGGCGTCGAGCAGGATGCGGGCGACGTCGTCGGCCGAGACCTCGCGGTGCTCGCCCTGCTCGTCGTCGCCCGACGAGGACGCCTGGATGCCGAAGCCGCCCGCGATCACCGACAGGAACGAGCGGTTCATCGCCTTGCACATGATGTACGACAGGTATGCACCGCTGGACCCGACGAGGGCTCCCGTGACGATCAGAAGGTCGTTGTTCAGCAGGAACCCGGCCGCAGCGGCCGCCCAGCCCGAGTAGCTGTTGAGCATCGAGACGACCACGGGCATGTCGCCGCCGCCGATCGAGGCGACCAGGTGCCAGCCGAGCGCGAGGGCGAGGGCTGTCACGACGATCAGCAGCCACAGCCGCGGATCGATCACGAACCACACCGTGAACGCGATGAAGGCGACGACCGCGCCCAGGTTCATCGCGTTCTTGCCGGGAAGCATGAGCGGCGCCGACGACATGCGCCCCGACAGCTTCAAGAACGCCACGATCGACCCGGTGAAGGTCACGGCGCCGATGAACACGCCGACGAACACCTCGGCATGGTGGATGCCCTCCAGCGCCGTCGACATGTCGGGGGCGTCGAGGTAGCCGTTCCAGCCCACCAGCACCGCGGCCAGGCCCACGAAGCTGTGCAGCAGCGCGATGAGCTGCGGCATCCCGGTCATCTCGACCACCCGCGCCCTCCACAGCCCGATCGACGCGCCGATGACGAGGGCGACCAGCATGAGCACGAGCCCCAGAGCGGATGCCGCGCCCCACGCGTCCAGCACGACCAGGAGCACCGTCGCGGCGAGCGCGAGGGTCATTCCGGCGATGCCGAACACCACGCCGTTGCGGGCGGACTCGTGACGGCTGAGCCCTGCGAGACTCAGGATGAACAGCAGCGCGGCGACGAGGTAGGCCGCTGTGGCGAGGGATTCGGCGGTCACTGCTGGCCCGCCTTCACGAACATCTTGAGCATGCGGCGCGTGACGGCGAAGCCGCCGAAGATGTTGATGCTCGCCACCAGCACTGCCACGAACGCGAGCGCCGCCACGAGCGGGTTCTCGCTCGTGATCTGCAGCATCGCGCCGACCACGATGATGCCCGAGATCGCGTTCGTCACCGACATCAGCGGGGTGTGCAGGGCGTGGTGCACCTTGCCGATGACGTAGAAGCCGATCACGACCGAGAGCACCAGCACGGTGAAGTGCTGCGGCAGCGGGTCGGGTGCGACCGCGGTGACGACGAGGAGGGCCGCGATGCCGGCAGCCACGAGGAGGCCCTTCACCCACACCGGGGTCGGTCGCGGATCGGGCGGCGGGTCGGCGGCGACGGGGCTCGCCTTCGGCGGCGCCGACACGGTCACCGGCGGAGGGGGCCAGGTCGTCTCGCCGTCGCGCACGACGGTGACCGAGCGCTGCACGATGTCGTCGACGTCGATCACCAGTTCGCCGTTCTTGGCGGGCGTCAGCAGCTTCAGCAGGTTCACGAGGTTCGTGCCGTACAGCTGCGACGCCTGCGCGGGCAGGCGCGAGGCCAGGTCGGAGTATCCGAGGATCACCACGCCGTTGTCGGTCACCACGCGTGCGCCGTCGACCGAGCCCTCGACGTTGCCGCCCTGCGCCGCCGCCATGTCGACGATGACGCTGCCGGGCTTCATGCTCGCGACATCCGCCGCCGTGATCAGGCGCGGTGCCGCACGCCCCGGGATGAGGGCCGTCGTGATGATGATGTCGACCTCGCGCGCCTGCGCCGAGTAGAGGTCGGCGGCGGCGCGGTCGTAGTCCGCCGAGGTCGCCTTGGCGTAGCCGTCGGCGGACTGCATCTGCTCGCCCACCTCGACGGCGAGGTACTCGCCGCCGATCGAGCGCACCTGGTCGGCCACTTCGGGCCGCGGGTCGGTCGCCCGCACGATCGCGCCGAGGCTCGAAGCCGCACCGATCGCCGCGAGGCCCGCGACGCCGGCACCTGCCACGAGCACCTTCGCCGGGGGCACCTTGCCCGCCGCGGTCACCTGGCCGGTGAAGAAGCGCCCGAACTCGTGCGCCGCCTCGACCACCGCGCGATAGCCCGAGATGTTCGCCATCGAACTCAGCACGTCCATCGACTGCGCGCGCGAGATGCGCGGCACCGCGTCGAGCGCGATCGCGGTGATGCCGCGCGTCGACAGCGCTTCGAGCAGGTCGGGGCGAAGCGCCGGGGCGAGCAGCGCGAACAGGGTCGCTCCGTCGGCGAGCCGGTCGATCTCGTCGGACGTCGGCGGGTTGACCTTCAGCACCAGATCGCTGCGCCACGCCTCGGCGGGGTCGGCGATGCCGGCTCCGGATGCCTCGTACGCGGCATCCGGAAATGACGAGGTCTCACCCGCGCCGCGCTCGACGACCACGTCGTAGCCGAGGGCGACGAGCGCCTTGACGGTGTCGGGGGTCGCCGCGACGCGGGACTCCCCGGGCGCTTCGGCGACGATTCCGATGCGAGTCATGCTGCCCCTTCCGTTGCGACTGGATCACGACGGATCGGGTCGCCGCCGTGGAGAGCACTCCGGACAGGCTAAGGCACAGCGCATGCACCGCCGCACACGGGCGGCACACCCCAGGCGTCCTGGGCGTCCTGTGCGTCCGTCAGCGGACCACCCACTCGAACGCCTCGGCGCGACTGCGCGCCCCCACGCGAGCACGAGAGCGGTTCGGCTCGTCGAGGGCGGCGGTGATCTCTTCGCCGAGACGGACCAGCACGCCGAACCGCTCGGGGTCGAGCCAGCCCGGTCGCAGCGCGAAGGCGAGGTCCTCGGTCGCCGTGTTGCCGGACGCGCCCGGCGCGAAAGGGCATCCGCCCAGGCCCCCCAGCGCGCCGTCCACCACCGTCGCGCCGGCCTCGGCCGCGGCGAGCGCGTTGACGACCCCGAGCCCCCACGTGTCGTGTCCATGGAAGACGACCCCGAGGCCGGGGCGCCGCGCGGCGGCGAGCGCGACGCGGCGGGCGACCTCTGCCGGATGCGCCTGCCCGAGCGTGTCGGCGACGACCACGTCGACGGCGCCCTCGGTGCGCGGGTCTTCGACGATGCCGGCGAACCGCTCAAGCGGCACGACGCCCTCGAACGGGCACGTGAACGACGTGGCGATGCACAGCTGCACCCGGCCGCCGACCTCGGCCGCGGCGGCGACCGCGTCGGGCATCGCCGCGAGCGAGGCCTCGGTGTCGCGGCCGATGTTGGCGCGGTTGTGGCTGTCCGAGGCCGAGAAGCAGTACTGAAAACTGCGGGCACCGGCGGCCGCCGCCCGCTCGACGTGCCTCGGGGTGGCCACCCACAGCCACACGCGCTCCCGCTCCTCGGCGGTGAGCGCCGCGACCACGTCGAGCGAGTCGGCCATCGTCGGCACGAGGTCGGGTCGGGCCATCGAGCCCACCTCGATGTGCTCCACCCCGAGCGCGAACAGCTCGCGCACGAGGTCGACCTTGCGCTGGGTGGGGAGGTTCTTGCCCGCCAGCTGCAGCCCGTCGCGCAGCGTGACATCCCGCAACTGCACGCTCATGCCACCGACTCCTCGTAGGCTGCGATGCGCTCGTCGCTCCAGCCCAGCTCCTGCAGAATCTCGCGCGTGTGCGCGCCGAGGTCGGGACCGAGCGCGCGGATCGGCAGCGATCGCCCGCCGACGACCGGCACGATCCCGGGAAAGCCGACGTGCGTGCGCAGCCGCTCTCCGTCGTGCACGTCGAACCGCTGGATCATGCCGCGCGCGGCGTACTGCTCGTCGGCGACGATGTCCTCAGCGGTGTAGATCGGGCCCGACGGCACCCCGGCCGCCTCGAGTTCGGCAAGCGCCTGCGCGCTCGGGCGCAGCACGGTCCACTCCCCGATCGCGTCGTCGATGAGCTCGCGCGCCGCCCAGCGGCCATCGTTCGTGAGCAGCGCCGGGTCTCGGGCGAGGTCTTCTCGCCCGATGAGCGCCATGTACCGCTGGAAGATCGCGTCGGCGTTCCCCGCGATGACGATGCTCTTGCCGTCGGCGCACAGATACGCGTTCGACGGTGCGATGCCCTCCATGCGGCCGCCGGTGCGCTCGCGGCGCACGCCGTACGCCTCCCACTCGGGCACCAGCGACTCGGTGACCGACAGCATCGCCTCGTTGAGGGCGACATCGATCGAGCGACGCTCGAGCGGATGCCTCTGGCCCGCGTGCCTCTCTCGGTCAAGCAGCGACATCACCACGCCGAAGGCGGCGTAGATCCCGGCGATCGTGTCGCCGATCGAGACGCCGGTGCGGCTCGGCGGGCGCCCCGGCTCTCCGACCAGCTCGCGAAACCCCCCGTACGCCTCGGCGACGGCGGCGAACCCGGGCCGCTCAGCCAGCGGACCGGTCTGGCCGAAGGCCGAGATGCGGGCGACGACCAGGTCGGGGTTCAGCGAATCGAGGGTCGAGGCATCCATCCCCCATCGCTCCAGCGTGCCGGGCCGGAAGTTCTCCAGCAGCACGTCGGACCGGCCGATCAGGTCCGACACGATCTCGCGCCCCTCGTCGCTGCGCAGATCGACCACGAGCGAGCGCTTGCCGCGGTTGAGGGTGCGGTACAGCATCGAGGTGTCGCCGGCGTGCAGTCGCCAGTTGCGCACCTCGTCGCCCGTGCGCGGCCGCTCGACCTTGATCACGTCGGCGCCGAAGTCGGCGAGCAGTCGCCCCGCGGTCGGGGCGGCGATGTAATTGCCGAGCTCGAGAACGCGGATGCCGCGAAGCGGAAGGCTGTCGGTCACCGCTCGGTCGTCGTCGCTGTCGGTCACGCGATCAGTATGCCCCGTCAACCCCGGGCCGAGCGCGCTGCGGGCCGCTCACGCGGCACCCGCTGCGAGACCCCGGGCACGCGCAGCGCGCCGGGTCGCGGCATCCGTCGACCCGGCGCGCTCACGCACGTGATCAGCCGCGGATCAGTCGGCGGCCTCTTCGGCGCGCTCTGCGACCGCGAGGACCGCCTCGTCGGGGACGTACCCCTCGATGTGCCGCTCGTCGGGACCGTTGTACTCCGACAGCGGGCGGATCAGCGCGTTGGCGGCAGCCTGCTCCATGATGTGCGCGGTCCAGCCGGTCACGCGCGCCGCGACGAACAGCGGCGTGAAGGTGAGCGTGTCGAAGCCGATGAGGTTGTACGCCGGGCCCGACGGGTAGTCGAGGTTCGGGTAGATGCCCTTGCGCCCGACGAACTCGCGCTCGAGGGTCTCGTACAGCGCCGCGACATCCTCACGGTCGTAGTGCTCCACGAGCGTGTCGAGCGCGGCCTTCATCGTCGGCACGCGCGAGTCGCCCCGCTTGTACACACGATGGCCGAAGCCCATGATCTTGCGCTTCTCGGCAAGGGCGGTGTCAAGCCACGCGGTCACGTTCTCGGCCGAGCCGATCTCGTCGAAGATGTGCAGCACGGCCTCGTTCGCGCCGCCGTGCAGGGGCCCCTTGAGGGCGCCGATCGCGGCGACGACGGCCGAGTACAGGTCGCTCAGGGTGGAGGTCACGACCCGCGCCGTGAAGGTCGACGCGTTGAACGAGTGCTCGGCGTAGAGAACCATCGAGCGGTTGAAGGCGTCGACGACCACATCGTCGGGTTCCTCGCCGAAGGTCATCCACAAGAAGTTGGCCGCGTAGTCGAGATCGTCGCGCGGCTCGACCGGCTCCTGGCCGCGGCGGCGGCGCTGGCCGTACGCGACGATCGCCGGCAGCACCGCGAACAGCCGGATGCCGCGCGCAAGGTTCTCCTCGGGCGTGCCGGTCGCCTCCAGCACCGAGCCCGATCCGGCGAGGTCGCGCGCGCCGATGAGGCTCACCGCCGTGCGCACCTCGTCCATCGGGTGCGCGTTCAGCGGCACGCGGTCGATCACCGCACGCACGTCGGCGGGCAGGTGCCGGTGCTGACGCTCGAGAGCGCGCAGCTGCGCGAGCTGCACATCGGTCGGCAGTTCGCCGTTCCACAGCAGGTAGGCGACCGCCTCGAACGGCTGGGTCGCCGCGAGCTCCTGCACCGGGTAGCCGCGGTACAGCAGCGAGTTGGTCTCGGGGTTCACCTTCGAGACCGCGGTGTAGTCGACGACGACTCCGGCGAGGCCCTTCTTGATGTCGGGTTGGGTCATTTCTGCTCCTTCGCGAGTCAGCGCTGGATCTGGAAGTTGAAGACGTTCGTGTCGAAGTGGTTGTAGTGCTCGTAGTCGATGAGGTCGTACAGGTCGGCGCGGTGCTGCATCTCACCGAGCTTGCTGGTGAGGTGCCCCTCGTCGATGAGCGTGTCGAGGGCTCGGGATGCCGCCCCCATCGCGATCCGCAGCAGCGAGACCGGCCAGATCACGATGTTCACGCCGACGTCGCGCAACTGGTCGACCGAGAAGAGGTCGGACTTGCCGAACTCGGTCATGTTGGCCAGGATCGGCACGTCGATGGCCGCGCGCACGGCGGCGAACTCCTCGAGCGAGCGCATCGCCTCGGGGAAGATCGCGTCGGCGCCGGCATCCACCAGCGCCTTCGCCCGGTCGACCGCGGCCGAAAGGCCATCCACCGCGGCGATGTCGGTGCGCGCCATGATGAGGAAGTTCGCATCGCGGCGGGCGTCGACGGCGGCCCGGATGCGCTTGATCGCGGTGTCCTCGTCGACGACGGCCTTGCCGTCGAGGTGGCCGCAGCGCTTCGGGTTGATCTGATCCTCGATGTGCGTGCCGGCAAGGCCCGCGTCCTCGAGCGTCTGGATCGTGCGGGCGACGTTCATCGGCTCGCCGAACCCGGTGTCGGCGTCGATGATCGCCGGCAGATCGGTCATGCGGGCGATCTGCTGCCCCCGGCCGGCGACCTCGGTGAGGGTCGTGAGCCCGATGTCGGGCAGACCCAGGTCGGCGCTGAGGACGGCGCCCGAGATGTAGACGCCCTCGAAGCCCTTGCGCTCGATGAGCCGTGCCGAGAGCGGGTTGAACGCCCCCGGGAACCGCAGCAGCTCGCCGCTGGCGAGCCGCTCGCGCAGCACCCGCCGTTTCTCGGCGGCCGGAACCCGGCTGTACAGCATCAGTCCCCTCCCCCCTGCCCCGCCCCCTGTGCACAACGCAGGAAGTCCTGCGCGGCTTCCGCGAGGTCGCGGCGTCGGCGCGCGGGCCGGACCCTACGGCGAGCGCGGAAGTCCTGCGTTGTGCACGCGGCGCGCGGCGCGCGCGGGCTCATCAGAACAGGCCCTTCGGCGCGGGCGCGCCAGCCAGCACTCCGGGCTTGGCCACGATCGACAGCTGACGCACCTCGTCGGCGGTGAGTTCGGGCAGGCGCTGGGCGAGGTCGAGGAAGCGCTCGATCTCTTCGGCCTCGAGCACGGGCTCCGCGAGCAGGCGGAACTTGCGCACGTAGTCCTCGCGCGCGAACGGACGCGCCCCGAGCGGGTGGGCGTCTGCAACGGCGATCTCTTCGACGATCTCGCCGCCGTCCGCGAAGCGGATGACCACGCGTCCGCCGAAGGCCTTCTCGTTCGGGTCCTCCGAGTGGTAGCGACGCGTCCACTCGGGGTCCTCGGCGGTGGTCACCTTGTTCCACAGCGCGACGGTGTCCTCGCGCGCGGCGCGCTCGGGCAGGTACGAGTCCACGTGGTGCCAGGCGCCGTCCTGCAGGGCGACAGTGAAGATGTACGGGATCGAGTGGTCCAGCGTCTCGCGCGAGGCCGTCGGGTCGTACTTCTGCGGGTCGTTCGCGCCCGAGCCGATCACGTAGTGCGTGTGGTGGCTGGTGTGCAGCACGATCGACTCGATGTTGCCCGGCGCGAACGCCTCGGCGGGGTGCTCGCCCTGGAGCTTGCGGGCCAGGTCGATCCACGCCTGGGCCTGATACTCGGCCGAGTGCTCCTTGGTGTACGAATCCAGGATGCCGCGCTTGGCCTCACCCGGAGCCGGCAGCGGCACCTCGTACGAGGCATCCGGTCCGTCCAGCAGCCACGCGATGACGCCGTCCTCGCCCTCGTAGATGGGGTTGGGGCTGGTCTCGCCGCGCATCGCGCGGTCGACCGCCTCGACGGCCATCTTGCCCGCGAACGCCGGAGCGTGCGCCTTCCACGTCGAGATGTCGCCCTTGCGCGACTGACGGGTGGCCGTCGTGGTGTGAAGAGCCTGTCCGATCGCCTGATAGATCGTCTCGACGGGAAGGCCCAGGAGGGTTCCGATCCCGGCGGCGGCCGACGGGCCGAGGTGGGCGACGTGGTCGATCTTGTGCTTGTGCAGCGAGATCGCCCGCACGAGGTCGATCTGGATCTCGTACCCGGTCGCGAGCCCGCGCACCAGCGCCGCGCCGTCGGCGCCGACGTGCTGGGCGACCGCGACGATCGGCGGGATGTTGTCGCCGGGGTGCGAGTACTCCGCGGCGAGGAACGTGTCGTGGTAGTCGAGTTCGCGCACCGCGACTCCGTTGGCCCACGCGGCCCACTCCGGCGACGTGCGCCGCTCGAGCAGGCAGCCGAACACGGTGGCGCCCTCGCCCGAGATCGACACCGGGTGGTCGAGCGCCTGCTGGCGGGCAGCGCTCACAGGGGCGCGGGTGAGGGATGCCGCGGCCACCGACGCGTTGTCGATGACGCGGCCTATGATCATGTCCACGACGTCCGCGTCGACCGCGACGGCGTCTGCGGCGACCTCGGCGATCTTCCAGGCGAGCTGGTCCTCGCGCGCGAGCGGCTCTTCGCTCTTGTACACGCGGACGTGATGGGTGACGGTCATGGCGTCGTCCTTTACTTCAGGGATTCGAGGATGCTCGTCAGAGCGTTGTGCAGGTGGACGTGGGTGGCATGGGCGGCGAGCTCGGCGTCGCCGGCGGCGATCGCGCTCGCGACGAGACGGTGCTCCGAGACGGATGCCGCGACCCGCGCGGGATTGTCGCGGGCGAGCCTGCGCACCCGAACGAGGTGGGTGCGAATCGTGCGCAGGGCGGCGGTGAGGTAGTCGTTCGCGACCGCGCCGTCGAGGGCGGTGTCAAACCGTGCGATCAGCGCGTAGTAGGCGTCGAGTGCGTCGTCGCCGTCGATCGCGGCGCGCGCGAATCCGTCCGCGATGGCGGCGAAGGATGCCGCGAGCGCCGCGTCGCCGGTGGCGCGGCGGCTGGCGAGCCGGGCCGCGGTCTCTTCCAGCGCGCGCCGAACGGCGAACAAGTCGCGGATGTCGTCGGCGTCGACGTCGGTGACGACCGTGACGCGCGGCGACTGCTGGGCGACGAGTCCGTCGGCGGCCAGGCGCCCGAGCGCTTCGCGCAGCGGCGTGCGGCTGACGCCGAGGCGCGTGGACTGCTCGACCTCGGCGAGCACGGTGCCGGGCCGGAGGGTGCCGCTCTGGATCTCGTCGAGGAGCGTCGCGTACGCGATGTCGCTTGCGCGCATTCGCAACCACCTCCTCGTTCGACGACCCTGCCAGTGTATACACAAATGGCAACGGAGGGCGAACAGAAGGCGCGGGCCGCTTTCTGGGTATACACAGCGGTGCCGCCCGGCAGCTCCGCCGCGATCTCGGTGTGATCGTCGCCGCCGGCCCGAGTCTGCGGAGGCATGGATGTCAGCGACGCCGTGCCCACTCAAACGCGCCGGCGGACCCGCCCTCTCAGGCCTCCGTCGTCCCCTCGTAGAGGCCGATCGTATTGCCGTCCGGATCGTCGAACGCCGCCCACCAGCTCGTCTCGCTGATCGGCGACTTCGGCATCGTGACGGTCGCGCCGGCTTCGACGGCCGCGGCGAGCGTGTCGTCGATCGAGTCGACCTCGACGTATGACCGCGGCTGCGTGAAGCCGTCGCTGCGCGGAGCCAGTCCGCCGCCCGAGATCTTGTTGGGAGCCTGCCACATCGGGTAGCCCTCGTAGCCGGGGACCTCGGCGATCTGCCAGCCGAACAGCTTCGAGTAGAACTCGCTGGCCTTGCCGAGGTCGGTGACGGGGATGTCGATGTGGGTGATGTCGCCGTGAGGCATGATGCGTCCTCTCCTCGATGGGTTTCGGTGGGAACGCCGACAGTCTCGTCCCGCCCCGCGGACACGACAACCCCTGAGCGCGAGCGGTCAGGCGGTCGCGGCGAGGTAGGCGCGAAGCTGCTCGACGACGAACGCGTGATCCTCGGCCTGCGGGAGCCCCGAGACGCCGACAGTGCCGACCACGCCGGCCCCGCGCACGGCGATCGGGAACACTCCCCCGTGCGCGGCGTACTCTCTCGGATCGAGTCGCGCCGATGTGTCGAAGTCCTTGCCCTGCACCCGGAACGACATGCCCACGCCGTACGACGATCGCCCGTACCGCCTCGCGACGCGGGTCTTGCGCTCGAGCCACGCGTCGTTGTCGGCGCTCGACCCGGCCAGCGCCGTGTGGAACACCCGCGCCTCGCCCAGGGTGATCCCGATGACGATGGGCAGCCCCTGCGTCACCGCCGCGTCGCGCAGACGCGAGCCGAGCCGCCACGCGTCGTCGAGGTCGAAGCGCGCAAGCACGAGCTCGCGCTCCTCGGCCGTGATGCGCTCCAGGGTCGTGCGGGCCTCGTCATCCATGCAGCAAGCGTAGAGCGAAGCCGTCGCGCGGCGAGGGCCTGCTCAGGATGCCTCGGCCAGCAGTTCTTCGAGGCGGTCGATCGCGGCCCGCTGGCCTTTCACGAGACGCTCCCGCGCGGCATCCGTCGTCGTCCACTCGACCCGGTCGACCTCGGGGAACGACTGCGTGCGGCCCGACCGCGGCGGCCACTCGAGGTCGAACTCGCCGAAGGCGATCCCGTCGAGCGAGAAGCCCGCGCCGTCGGCGACGAACACGGTGACGCGCTTGCCCGACGAGTACGCGAAGGTGCCGAGCTCGGCCAAGGGCCCCTCGGGCGGGTCGACACCCAGCTCTTCGCGGAACTCGCGGCGCGCGGCACCGAGGGCTGACTCGTCGCCCTCGGTGAACTCGCCCTTCGGGATCGACCACGCACCGGCATCGTGCGCGGCCCAGTACGGACCGCCCATGTGCGCGATCAGCACCTCGACGCCGCCCGAGGGCGGCAGCCGATAGAGCAGGATGCCGGCGCTGCGGATCATCCGCCTCCCCTCGCCTCTGACAGGGCGCCGGTCACGGCCGGGTCTTCGGCGAGACCTCGTACGTGTTGGCCGGGTCGGTGACGGCGACCGGGGCGAGCGCCTCGTCGATCGCGGCGAGCGTCGAGGCGTCGAGCACCACGCCCGAGGCCATCACCGAGTCTTCGAGCTGCTCGGGGCGCGAGGCGCCGACCAGCGCCGCCGACACGTTCGGGTTCTGCAGCACCCACGCGATCGCGAGCTGCGGCATGGTGAGACCGGCCTCGGCCGCGACGGGCTTGAGCCGCCGCACCGCCTCGAGCACGTCGTCGCGGAGGAACCGCTGGATGAACTGCGCGCCGCTCTTCTCGTCGGTCGCGCGCGAGCCGGCGGGCACGGCCTGGCCGGGAAGGTACTTGCCGCTCAGCACGCCCTGCGCCATCGGCGACCACACGATCTGCGAGATGCCGAGCTCCTCGGAGGCCGGCACGACCTTGCCTTCGATGACCCTCCACAGCGCGGAGTACTGGGGCTGGTTCGAGATCAGCTGGATGCCCAGCTGCTTGGCCAGCGCGTGCCCCTCGCGCAACTGCTCGGCCGTCCACTCGGAGACTCCGATGTAGAGCGCCTTGCCCTGCCGCACGACGTCGGCGAACGCCTGGAAGGTCTCTTCGATCGGCGTCTCGTAGTCGTAGCGGTGCGCCTGGTAGAGGTCGACGTAGTCGGTGCCGAGGCGCGTCAGCGACCCGTTGATCGACTCGAAGATGTGCTTGCGGCTGAGGCCGGAGTCGTTCGGGCCCATCGGACCGGTCGGCCAGTACACCTTCGTGAAGATCTCGAGCGACTCGCGCCGCTGACCCTTGAGCGCCTCGCCGAGCACCGACTCGGCGCCCGTGTTGGCGTACGTGTCGGCCGTGTCGAAGCTCGTGACGCCGAGGTCGAGCGCCTTGTGCACCGTCGCGATCGCGGCGTCGTTCCCGACCTGCGAGGCGTGCGTGACCCAGTTGCCGTAGGTGATCTCTGACACCTTGAAGCCGCTGTTGCCGAGGTAGCGATAGTTGACCATTGCCCTACGCTATCGGCGCCCGCCGACACCGGGATCGTCGTGACGACCTGCGACGCGGGTGGCGGCATCCTGTGCTCGGATCAGGCCGCGCCGACGTCAGCGCTCGCGTGACCGAGCCCGGCGATCCCGCACGCGGGCCGCGACGAGCGCGAGCAGCCCCGCAGCCAGCAGCGACGCGCCCCACACCGCGGCGAGCGCCTCATCGGGACCGGTGGGCGCCAGCCCGCCGTCTGCCGGCGGTGCAGCACCCGGCGGCGGAGGCGCCGCAGGGTCGGTGGGCGCCGGATCGTCGCCGTTCGGCGGCGGAGACTCGGCGAAGGTCACATCGCCCTCGGCGAGCACGACCCCGTAGAGCGAGACCCTGATGCGCGTCGTGCCGAACGGGACCGGCATGTCGATCGTGCCCGTCGCCCCTCGCGCGCGGTCCTGCACCGCCGTCAGAAGGGTGCCGTCGGGCAGCGTCGACTCGATCGTGAACGCGAGCGTCTCTGCGCCTGCGACCGCCGATCCGGCCAGCGAGACCGTGGCCGATCCGCCGGTCGCGCTCGCGGCGCCGGGGGCCACCGCTGCGGTCGAGAGGGCGGATGCGGGCACCTCGAAGTCGTACGAGTAGTCGGCGGTCGTGCCGTCGTGCACGACGACGGCGTCGGCGAACCCGGATGCGCCCACCGGCGCGCCGGTGCCGATCCCGACCTGGATCTGACCCCAGGCCCCGGCCGGATACTGCGCGATGAACTCGGCGAGCGTGCAGGAGGCGCTGATCGTGCAGAACGAGTCCGCGGTGTTGGACTGGAAGACGATCGAGTCGGGGCCGAGGGTCCACGACTGCCAGACGCCGGATTCGACGGTGCCGTTGCGATCCGGCGCAAACGACAGCGTCGTGAAGCCGGTGGGAGCGGGAATGAGCGACTGGAAGCCGACCAGGCGCAGGATCGGCACGTTCGACTCGGGCTGGACCGTCGCGAACGTGAACGTCGAGTACGACGCGCTGAGGCTCGACCACGGAACCGGTGTCGGCAGGTCCTGTCCGGGTGCCCCCGTGGGCACCGCGAACCCCAGCGCGAGGTCGCTCGAGGCGGGCGTCACGAACGACATGCTGCCGCGCCCCAGCGGCGGTGCGAGCGGCCCCTCGACCAGCGCCACGGTCGCGTCAGGCGTGGAGTCGGGATGCCGCCCCCACCCGGTGCCCTCGCCGGCGACGACGTCGGGGCTCAGGGTGTCGATGACGACGGGGGGCGAGCCCGGCGCCGCGAAGACCACGATCGCGGTGAGCACCGGTCCGACTGCTGTCAGAGTCCACCTCATGTCAGACCCCCTCGACGGTGGGCGGAACGTTGGCCACGGTACTCCCGCGGCGTCGCGGCGACAATGGGCCCCCGCATCCGCCTGCGCGTTCGGGTTTCGTGAGGATTCTTCACGAATTCGTGAAATCAGCGTAGCTTCAGCGCCATGTCCACCGTCATCCGCACCCGCGGACTCACCAAGCACTACGGCCGCGTACACGCTCTGGACGGCCTCGATCTCGAGGTCGGGCAGGGTCAGGTCCACGGCTTCCTCGGCCCCAACGGCGCCGGAAAGTCGACCACTCTGCGCATACTGCTCGGCCTCGCGCGAGCGACCGGCGGCGAGGTCGCGGTGTTCAACCTCGACCCGTGGCGCGATGCCGTGGCGCTGCACCGCCGCATCGCGTACGTGCCCGGCGACGTGAGCGTGTGGCCGAACCTGTCCGGTGGTGAGGCGATCGACTTTCTCGCGCGACTGCGCGGCGCGGACCGCCGCGGCAGCGCCTACACAGCCGACAAGGCGCGGCTGCTCGAGGCGTTCCAGTTCGACCCGCGCAAGAAGGGCCGCGCGTACTCGAAGGGCAACCGCCAGAAGATCGCGCTCATCGCCGCGTTCGCGGTGCCCGCCGACCTGTACATCCTCGACGAGCCGACCAGCGGCCTCGACCCTCTGATGGAGGTCGTGTTCCGGCGCGAGATCGAGAGGGTGAAGGATGCCGGCGCCACGGTGCTGCTGTCCAGTCACATCCTCTCTGAGGTCGAGCAGCTGTGCGACCGCGTCTCGATCATCCGCGCGGGCAAGGTCATCGAGTCCGGCACCCTGGCGCAGCTGCGGCACCTCACGCGCACGGAGGTCTCGTTCGAAGGGACGGATGCCTCGGCCGCCGCGGGTATCGCCGCCGCCCACGATGCGGCCGCCGAGGGCGGCCGCGTGCGGTTCACGGTCGACAGCGACGCGGTGCCTTCGATCCTCCCCGAGCTGGCCTCCCGGCGCGTCGCGGGACTGCGCATCCAGCCGCCGACGCTCGAAGAGCTGTTCCTGCGTCACTACGGCGATGAGCTGACCGGCGCCGCCTCGACCGCCGAAGCCGTCCGATGAACCGGGTCCGGGTCATCCTCGGCCAGCGCCTGCGGCGCGACTGGCTGCAGCTGACGCTGTGGATCGGCTCGACCGTGCTGCTCGCGTTCGCCGGTTTCGCGGGTGTCGCCGAGGCGTACGGCACCGAGCAGGACCGCTCCGGCATCCTCGCGGCCGTCATGGCGAACCCTGTCATCCTGCTCTTTCGCGGGCTGCCCTCGGGCACCGACTCTTCGGCGTTCGTCGTGTTCCTGCTGTTTCCGTGGCTGGCGATCATGGCGGCCTTCATGAGCGCGTTCCTCGCCGTGCGCCACACGCGCGGCGACGAGGAGGCGGGTCGTGTCGAGCTCGTCGATGCGACCCCGGCCGGCCGGTGGACGCCGACGGCCGCCACGCTCGTGCACGGCACGCTCGCGAACGTCGTGCTCGGCGTCCTGGTCGCGGCGGCCTTCCTCGCCGGCGGGGCCGCGGCGCAGGGGTCGTGGCTGGTCGGCACCGCGACCGCCGTGGTGGGGCTCGTCTTCCTCGGGCTCGGGATGCTGTCGGCCCAGCTCATGCGGACCTCTCGAGGTGCGAACTCGCTCACGGTGTGGGTCCTCGTGGCGACGTTCGTGGTGAGCGGCATCGGGAACGCGCTCGGCACCCCGAGCGACGACCTCACCCGCATGGAGAGCTCGTGGCTGACGTGGACGTCTGCGTTCGGATGGGCCGAGAACACGCGCGCGTTCGACGAGAACCTGTGGTGGCCGGTCCTTTTGTGCGTCGCCGCCTTCGTCGTGCTGACCGCCGCCGCGCTCGCCCTGCAGTCGGTGCGCGACCTGGGCGAGAGCATCGTCGCCGAGCGCCTCGGGCGCGCGTCGGCGCGCGCGGGCCTGGCGTCGACGACAGCGCTCGTCTTGCGCCTGTCGGCGCCGTCGACGATCGGATGGATGGTGGGCGGACTCCTCACCGGCGCCCTGTCGACGTCGCTGGGCGGGGTGGTCGACCAGATCGGCGGCGAGAACCCTGCGATCGCGGAGGTGCTGACCTCGCTGGCAGCGGAGGGCGACCTCGAGCAGGCGGTCGTCGTGGTGTTCTTCACAATGGCGGGCCTGCTCGCCGCGTGCGCCGCCGTGCAGACCGTCGCTCGCGCGCGTCAGGAGGAGGCCCACGGCACGGCCGAGCAGGTGCTCGCGACGCCGGTGCACCGGGTGCGCTGGCTGCTGGGCTTCGTCGGCGTCGGCTTCGTCGCGATCGTGCTGACGTGCTCCGCCGCCCTCGGCGGAGCCGCGCTCGGCGGAGCCGCGCTCGGCGGAGCCGCGCTCGGCGGAGCCGCGCTCGGCGCGGCGGCGGGCGACAACGCCGCGAAGCTCGTCGAGGCCGCCGCCGTCGCCACGGCGGGGCAGGTCGTCGCCGCCACCGTGTTCCTCGTGCTGACGGCCCTCGTGTTCACGGTCGCACCGCGTCTGACGATCCCGCTCGGGTGGGCACTCGTGGTGGCCGCGATCATGCTCGGTCTGTTCGGGCCGCTCCTCGGGGTCTCCGAGAGCCTGACGGACCTCTCGCCGTTCGCCGTCGCCCCCGAGCTCGACGGCGACACCGTCGACGTGCGCGGGCTGTGGTGGCTGGTGCTGACGATCTGTGTCGGGGGCGCGGCATCGGTCGTCTTCATGCGGCGGCGGGAACTGGCGGCCGCCGGGTAGGTTCGATCGGGAGAATCATGACAGACGCGCATCCCGGAGTCGAGGCGGCCGAGCAGGCCGCGGCGATGATGACGACGGCGGGGATGCCGCGTATGCCCGCCCGCGTCATGATGGCGCTGGTGGCCGCCCGCGACGGCGGCTATACGGCGGCCGAGCTCGGCGAACGGCTCGGAGTGAGCGCGGGCGCGGTGTCGGGCGCGGTGCGCTACCTGCAGACGCTGCAGATGGTGCATCGCCTCTCGCGCGCCGGCGACCGCCGCGACCGCTACGAGCTCGTTCCCGACGTCTGGTACCGCGTCACGACGGGCAACGCACCGCTGTACGAGCGGCTGGCCGATCTGATCGATCGCATCGGCGACGACCAGCACGACGATGCCACGGCCCGCGCACGTGCGGACGAGATGGCCGAGTTCTTCCGCTTCATGGCGAGAAGGATGCCGCGCCTCATCGAGGAGTGGGAAGCGGAGCGCCTCACACCCGGCGCCTGATCGTCGAGCCGCTTGCGAGTGCGGTCGGACGTGATGCTACATTCTGCTCAACGGGAACAATGGCAGGTCGAGACCTCCGTCGCGTCGGATTCTGGTCTCTGGGGAGCTCACTTGCATACTGTTCGCGCGCGCCATCTCGTCCTCGCTCTGGCTGCACTCGGCCTGACCGCCCTCACGCTCGCCGGTTGTGCGTCCCAGGGCCAACCCCTCCCGGACGTCTCCACCCTCGACGCAGGCAGCGTCGAGGAGGGTGGGCAGATCGCGACCGAGCCGGCGGCAGAACCCGCGGCTGCGGCTGCGGAGGTCACGTGGAAAGAAGGATGCGCCGTCCCCGCCGAGGGCGACGAGGGATCCGGGCAGAAGCGCACGCCGACCGCGTACAGCAACGTGACGACCCGCGCCCCGTCGATGGAGCCCTACGTCGTGTGCGCGTGGGAGCAGACCGATCTGGCTACGGGGGACCACCTCGCGTTCATCGCGCAGATCGACACCTCGACCATGGGACAGGCCATCGGCCCGCTCTACAGTGACGGTTGGGTCGTCTGCGAGTACGAGGGGTCCAGCGCGTTTCTCTATCATCCCGACGACCCCTCCACTCTTGTTCAGCTCGCGGAATCGGGTACGACGGCGAACCTGTCTGACAGTGACCTCCGCCTCGACGTGAGCACCTGCACGGCCGGCGACTGAACCGAGCGGAGCGTGGGGGGGCTCCTTCCGTCCCGGGGCGGTGGCCGGACAGTCCTGCCCGGGCGGGTAGCGTGGATGCCCGTGACTGACGCGAACGCCCCCTACATCGTGGCCACCGACGGCGCCTGCAAAGGCAACCCCGGACCGGCGGGCTGGGCGTGGGTCGGCGAGGACGGCCACTGGGCCGCGGGATCGCTGCCCGTCGGCACGAACAACATCGGCGAACTGCTCGGGCTGCTGCGGGCGATCGAGGATCACGCGGACGTGCGCAATCTCGTCGTGCAGGCCGACTCGCGGTACGCGATCGACACCTACTCGTCGTGGATGGACGGGCACCGCCGCCGCGGCTGGAAGACCTCGGCCGGCGCGCCCACGAAGAACCGCGAGCTGCTCGAGCAGCTCATCGCCGCGCGCGACGCTCGCCGGGCGGCAGGCCTTCCCGACGTGAAGCTCGAGCACGTGCGCGGGCACTCCGGTCACGTGCTCAACGCGTGGGCCGACGAGCGCGCGGTGCGCGCGTCCGAGCACGCCGCGAAGGGGGTCGAGAGCGCCTGGTCGTCGCTCGGCGGAGCCCGCGAGCGCCTCGACGTCACGGTCGCCCCGAAGAACGGGCGCTGAGCCCGCCGACACGAGAACGGGGGGACGGATGCCGCGGCATCCGTCCCCCCGTCGTGCACCCGATCAGCTGACCGGCGCGGCCTCGTCCTCGACCGCGTCGGAGATTCCCGCCTCGGTCTCGCGGAGCTCGTCGTCGAGGTCGGTCGCCGCCTGCTCGAACTGCGAGTTGTACAGCCGGAAGTAGGCGCCCTTCGCCGCGATGAGCTCGTCGTGCGTGCCCTGCTCGACGATGCCGCCGTTCTCCATCACGAGGATGAGATCCGCGTCGCGGATCGTCGAGAGGCGGTGGGCGATCACGAACGAGGTGCGCCCCTGGCGGAGCGCGGCCATCGCGTGCTGCAGCAGCAGCTCGGTGCGGGTGTCGACCGAGCTGGTCGCCTCGTCGAGGATCAGCACCGAGGGCTGCGCCACGAACGCGCGGGCGATCGTGATGAGCTGCTTCTCACCGGCCGAGATGTTCGACGCGTCCTCGTCGAGCAGCGTGTCGTACCCGTCCGGCAGCGAATGCACGAACCGGTCGACGTAGGTCGCGCGGGCGGCCTCGAGGATCTCGTCGTCGGTGGCGTCGGCGCGGCCGTAGCGGATGTTCTCGCGGATCGTGCCGGCGAACAGCCACGGGTCCTGCAGCACCATGCCGGTCTTGGCACGGATGTCGCGGCGCGTGAGCTCGGCGATGTTCTGGCCGTTGAGGAGGATGCGTCCGCCGTCGAGCTCGTAGAAGCGCATGATGAGGTTCACGAGCGTTGTCTTGCCGGCCCCCGTCGGGCCGACGATCGCGACCGTCTGCCCGGGTTCGACCCGAAACGACAGGTCGTGGATGAGCGGGTGGTCGGGCGCGTACGCGAATGCGACGTCCTGGAACTCGATCGTGCCGTCGCCGTCGATCGGAGCCGGAGCGTCGGAGGCATCGGGCTCCTGCTCTGGCACGTCGAGGATCTCGAACACGCGCTCGGCCGACGCCGTGCCCGACTGCACGACCGCCGCCATGCCACCCAGCTGGGCGAGCGGCTGGGTGAACTGCTGGGAGTACTGGATGAACGCCTGCACGTCGCCCAGGCGCAGCTGGCCCCCGGCGACCATGAGCGCGCCGAACACCGCGATGCCGACATATGTCAGGTTGCCGATGAACATCATCGCCGGCTGCATGATGTTCGCCAGGAACTGGGCCTTGAACGAGGCCTCGTACAGCTCTTCGTTCTCGACGCGGAACGCCTCGCGCGAGGCGTGCTCGCGACCGAAGACCTTGACCAGCGCGTGGCCCGAGAACGACTCCTCGACCCGGGCGTTCAGGCGACCGACCTTGCGCCACTGGATGCCGAACGCGGCCTGCGAGCGCGGGCCGATGACGCCGAACAGGACCGCCATCAGCGGGAAGCTCACGAGCACGACGAGCGTGAGCGGCCACGAGATCGTGATCATCATGATGAGCACGCCGACCACGGTGAGCACGCTCGTGAGCGCCTGCGACAGCGACTGCTGCATCATCTGGGTGATGTTGTCGATGTCGTTGGTGACGCGTGAGATGAGATCGCCGCGCTGCACCTTGTCGAAGTAGCTGAGCGGCAGACGGTTGATCTTCGCCTCGACCTGCTCGCGCATGCGCCACATCACCCGCACCATGACCACGTTCATGACGTAGCCCTGGATCCACATCAGCAGCGACGATGCGAAGTACAGCGCGAGCACGATCAGCAGCACGCGGCTCAGCGCGATGAAGTCCACGCCCGCGCCCGGCACGAAGTTCTGCATCGCCTGCACGATGTTGGCGAGGTCCTGCTGGCCGGAGTCGACCAGGCCCTGGACCACTTGGTCTTTCGTGACGCCCGCCGGGATCGACGACGACACGACGCCCTCGAAGAGGATGTTCGTCGCCTCACCGAGCACCTTGGGCGAGAGCACGGCGAGCACCACGCCGAGCGAGCCGAGGAGGGTCACGAGGATGAGCGCCCACGAGTACGGCTTGAGCATGCCGAGCAGCCGTTTGAACGACGGCCCGAAGTGCGCCGCCTTTCCGGGCGCGACCCCGCCGCTCCAGTCGTCGGCCGACAGGCGCGCCGCCTCGCCGAGCTCGATCTCGAGCTTCTCCTCGGCGGTGAGCTCGCGCTCGGCTCGGCCGGGCCGGCGTCGGCTGGTCTTCGTCTTCTCGGCGCTCATCGCGCGACCTCCGCTCCGAGCTGGGATTCGACGATCTCGCGATAGGTCTGATTCGTCTCGAGCAGCTCTTCGTGCGTGCCCAGGCCCACCATGCCGCCGTCGTCGAGCACGACGATGCGGTCGGCCTCGGTGATGGTCGAGATGCGCTGCGCGACCACGATCTTGGTGACCTGTGGCAGCTCTCTCCACAAGGCCTGTCTCAAGCGGGCATCCGTGGTGAGGTCGAGGGCCGAGAACGAGTCGTCGAACACGAGCACCTTGGGATCGTGCACGATCGCACGGGCGATCGCGAGCCGCTGACGCTGACCGCCCGAGACGTTCGTGCCGCCCTGCGAGATGCGCGCGTCGAGGCCGCCGTCCATCTGGCTCACGAAGTCGCTGGCCTGGGCGATCTCGAGCGCACGCCAGAGTTCGGCGTCCGTCGCGTCTTCGCGGCCGAACCGCAGGTTCGAGCCGATCGTGCCGGTGAACAGGAAGGGACGCTGCGGCACGAGGCCGATCGTGCTCCACATCGCGTCGAGGTCGGCCCTGCGCACGTCGACGCCGCCCACGACGACGGCCCCGTCGGTGACGTCGAACAGGCGAGGGATCATCGAGATGAGCGTCGTCTTGCCGGCGCCGGTCGAGCCGACGACCGCCACGGTCTCGCCCGGGTCGGCGCGGAAGGTGATGCCCGACAGGATGGGATGCTCGGCGCCCGGATAGGTGAACGTCACGTCGCGGAACTCGACCGTGCCGGGCGTCGGGAACTCGCCCAGCGCGTCGGCCGGCCGCTCGAGGGTCGAGTGGGTGTCGAGCACCTCGCCGATGCGGTCTGCCGAGACCGCCGCGCGCGGGATCATCAGCGTCACGAAGCTCGCCATCATGACCCCCGACAGGATGATCATCGCGTACTGCATGAAGGCGAAGAGCGTTCCGATCTGCACGTCACCCTGGTCGACCTGGATGCCGCCGAACCAGATCACGCCGATCACGGTGACGTTGAGGATCAGCATGATCGCGGGGAACAGCACCACGAAGAGGGATCCGACCTTGCGGCCGACGATCATGATGTCGGTGTTCGCCTCGCCGAAGCGCTTCTCTTCGAGCGGCTCGCGCACGAAGGCGCGGATGACGCGGATGCCGGTGAGCTGCTCGCGCATCACTCGGTTCACGGCGTCGAGCTTGAGCTGCATCTGACGAAACAGCGGCACCATGCGGACGATGATGAGCGCCGCCACGATCAGCAGCACGGGGACGGCGACCGCGATGATCCACGACAGACTGGGGGCCTGCTGGATCGCGAGGATGACGCCGCCGATCGCCAGCAGCGGCGCCGACACCAGGAACGTGGCCGACATCATCGCGAGCATCTGCACCTGCTGCACGTCGTTGGTGTTGCGGGTGATGAGGGAGCCTGCGCCGAAGCCGGTGACCTCGCGCTCGGAGAAGGCCGAGACGCGCTCGAAGATGTCGTCGCGCATGTCGCGGCCCGCGCGCATCGCGGCTTTGGCGGCGAAGTAGGTCGCGATGATCGAGGCGACGATCTGCCCCAGGGACACCGTGAGCATGAACACGCCGGTGCGCCAGATGTAGTCGGTGTCTCCCTTGGAGAGGCCGTTGTCGATGATGTCGGCGTTGAGCGTCGGCAGGAACAGCGACGCGAGAGCCGCCGCGAACTGGAACAGAAGCACGCCCAGCAGCAGCCGACCTGAGGATCTCAGGTACCGGACGAGGAGTTTGAGCAGCACGGATTCCCCCGAGAACGCGAAAAAGGCTCGATGAAGAGCCGGAAAAGGGATGTGTGATCACCCTGGCACGGACCACCGACATCGCGCAGACCCGTTCACCGAGGGCGAAACGTGGAGTCGGGATGCCGGCGCATCCGCGAAACACCATAACACGATATATCGCGACCTGCGAAGTCTTTTGCGGATCTGGATGCGGGTCGCACCCGGCGCGTCTCTGAGGAACGCCTGATCGGTCCCTGGGAGTTCCCTGACGGGCCGTAAGGAACTCGCAGATAGCCGCCCTTTCCTCGTGCAGGCCCGGTATGCGGACCCGCAGACCGACCACCGCAGGAAGGGCGTGGACCATGCGAACGACAACGCAATCACGGGGCACAGGACGACGGCTGCTGCGCGGGTTTCTCGCCGCGCTCATGGCGATCGGCCTCGGCACCGGTGCGGCAGTGCTGGCGCCCTCGGCTGCCGAGGCCGCCGAACTCGATGCGATCACGAGCGTGTCCACCCAGAACGAGCCGCCTTACACCGTCGGACAGATGTTCACGGTCGATGCCACCTGGAAGGTGGAGGACGATGCCATGGCGGGTGACACCTTCACCCTCTCCTTCCCCGACGCCCTGGTGGGGTACAGCGCCGCCTTCGACCTGCTGGACGAGGATCAGGCGGTCGTCGGCAGCTGCAGCGTGACGAGCACCCGCTTCGTCTGCACGCTCTCGGACTACGTGAACACGCACACCAACGTGCACGGCACGCTGTTCTTCCATGCGCAGCTCACGGAGGCCACCACCGATGAGGAGATCGTGTTCACCACCGGCACCTCCGTCTCGCTCGCCCTCCCGCTCCCCGGCGGAATCGGCTCACCGGGCGAGAGCGAGCCACCGGGCGAGGCGTACAAGAGCGGCGTTCAAACCGAAGACGGAAGGATCATCTGGGACGTCGTGATCCCCGCCGAGCTTCTGACCGATGGCATGGAACTGGTCGACAGGTACGACGAGAGGCTGACCTTCGACTCGACGGAGCCGGGGAATCTGACAGTCGCGTGGATCCTCGATTCCGAGTGGAGCAGCGGCAACTGGGTCGACGTCCCCAGCGACCAGTACGTCTTCATCCACGATCCAGCCGACCACTCGTTCACCATCGCGTTCGAAAACGTCCAGAAGAGTCCTCCCAGGACGTACGTGATCCGCACGACGATGGACCTGCCTGCCGACGCGCAGACAGGCGACACGTTCTCTAACGAGGTGTCCGCCGCGGGAGTGGGCCGCGTCGAGGCGGATGTGGTGCTGATCAACAGCGGCGGAACGGGAACCGGCGACGGTCTCGGCGATCTCCGCGTGACCAAGACGGTGGCCGGGACGGGTGCGGCGGCGGTCCAGGGCGCGTCCTATGAGATCACCTACACCTACACGAAGGACGCCGAGCAGAAGACGGGAACTCTGACAGTCACTCCCGGGTCGACCGCCGACCTGAAAGAGCTGCCGGTGGGCACGCTCGTGAGGCTGTCCGAAGTCGCTCCGACCGGAGCCGGCGTCACGTACGGGCTCCCGGTCTTCAGCGGAATCGGCGTGACCGACAACCGTGACGGCTCGGCGACCGTCCTGGTGACGGAGGGCACCGTGCAGGTCGCGCTCGAGAACCCGGTCACACTGCTTCCCGGCGGGTTCACCATCACCAAGAGCGTGACCGGAAGCGGCAAGGCAGCCGTCTCGAACGCGGAGTACACCGTGCGATACGCGTACACCGATGCGAGCGGCAGCACCGTCGAGAACACCCTCCTGCTTGGAGACGGCACGACCGCCGGGCTGACGGACCTCCCCCCGGGCACGACGGTCACTCTGACCGAGGTCACGCCGGTCACACCCGGTGTCACCTACGGCACCCCGGTGTTCACCGGCGACGGCGTCACCGACAACGGCGACGGAACGGCCACCATCACCGTCAACCCGGGCACCTCGGTCGAGATCGATCTCGAGAACCCGGCCACCCTGAACGTCGGCGGCCTCGACGTCACCAAGACCGTCACCGGTTCGGGCGCAGCATCCGTCGCGGACACGACGTACACCGTGCGCTACTCCTACCTCGACGCGCACGGCAGGACGGTCGCGGGCAGCCTCTCGGTCGGCGACGGCGAGACCGACGGGATCGCCGGCCTGCGCGAGGGCACCGTCGTGACGCTCTCGGAGACCGCTCCGGTCGCGGTCGGCGTCACCTACGGCACCCCGGTGTTCACCGGCGACGGCGTCACCGACAACGGCGACGGCACGGCCACCGTGACCGTGGTCACCGACTCGACGATCGAGATCGCACTCGAGAACCCGGTGACGACCGACCTGGGGCCTTTCCCCACGGATCCCGCCCCCGTCGACCCGGCGAACCCCGTCGACCCGGCGAACCCCGTCGACCCGGCGAACCCCGTCGACCCGGCGAACCCCGTCGACCCGGCGAACCCCGTCGACCCGGCGAACCCGGCTGACGCCGTTCCCGCCAAGCCCGCGGCGCACGCCCCGCAGCCGCTCGCCATCACGGGCGGAGTGCTCGCCCCGGCGCTGGTTGCCACGGGCGTCCTGCTCGCCGCCACGGGAGTCGCGCTGGCGACCTGGCGTCGGCGCGCAAAGGAGTGATCCTCTGTCGAGGGACGGCCCGGCACCCAGTTCGGGGTGCCGGGCCGTCCTCGTGCTCGGCATCCTCACAGTTGACTCCGAGTCAATACGAACCGAGAGTCGAGGGGATGCCGAGCCTCTGCGTCGAGAATTGACAGCGGGGCCAGACGGCTTCGCACGACGAGACCAGGTTGCGGGTGATGAGGGTGCAGGGGTGGCGAACGAGCGCTGCCGATGGGCAGACGCTCCCGCACGAAGCCGCCCCGACCGACCGGGAGCTGCTCGATGCCACCCGCGCCGGCGACTGCGGCGCGTTCGGGGTGCTGTGGGATCGCCACGTGAACGCGGCGTACCGGATCGCGCGTTCGTTCCACGGCCCGGGGTGGGTGATCGATGTCGAGGACATCGTCTCGGAGTCGTTCGCGGCGATCCTCCAAACGGTGAGATCCGGCGGCGGCCCCGAGTTCGCATTCCGCTCGTACCTGGCTGCCGTCGTCAGGAATGAGGCGCTGCGTCGGACGTCGTGCATCGCCGAGGTCGGCGGCGTCGACCTCGATCAGCATGCCGACCCGGTCACGAGCCGTGATCCTGTCGAGCACGCGTTCGACAGCGAGACCGTCGTCCTCGCCCTCCGGTCGCTTCCGCCGCACTGGCAGGAAGTGCTCTGGATGACCCAGGTCGATCGCAAGCCGCTCGCGCAGGCGGCCCGTTCGCTCGGCATTTCGGAGAACGCCGCGGCCCAACTGTCGTTCCGTGCTCGGGAGGGGCTGCGCACGGCGTGGGTCCAGGCGCACCTCGACGAGGAGTGCTGCTCGGGCGGGCGCGAGTGCCTGTGGATGAGTTCGCGCTTCGGCGCCTACGCGCGCGGAGCGTTGTCGTCTGCGAGCCGGGAGCGAGTCGCACAGCACCTGGCCGAGTGCGCGATGTGCGACAACATGATGGCGGAGGCGCGTCGCGTCGCCTCGGCATTGTCGGACACGACCAGACCGTTCGCGTCGCCTGAGAACCGTCAGACGCGCGCGCACGCCGTCAGGCCGGCGTGCCCTGCGCGATCTCGGCCTGTTCGCGTCGGGTCACCGCGGTGACCCGGTCCAGCGCCACCTCGCGGCGCAGATCGTCGGCCTTCTCGTACAGCGACGGATCGCCGTAGCTCGTCAGCACCTTCACGAGCACCGGGAGCAGCTCGATCATGAAGAAGAGCCCCGCGATCAGCCAGTGCGCCCACGCCAGCACGGGATACCGCTGCGACAGCCGCTCGAGCCCCGAGATCTGGCTGAGCAGGCCCGTCGCCTCGGCGTTGCCGCTCGCGACCGCCTCGGCGTGCGCGTTGTACGCGTCGAGCGCGGCCTGGTGCTGCGCGCGCGCCGCGGGCAGCTCGTCCTGCGCCTGCTGCTTGTTCAGCGCCTCAGCCGCTCCCGCCGCATCCACGCCCGCGGCCTTCGCCGCGGCGAGGGACCCCTCGGCTTCGCGCAGCTTCGCGGCGAGGTCGTCGTATGAGGCCTGCGCCGCGGCGAGCTGGTCGCGCGCCGCGGTCGAGCTCGCGCCCTCGCCCGGCACACCCGTGCAGCCCTCGACGCCCGCGGCGCCCTGCCCGGTGATCTCGCACTGGTATATCGCACGCGCCTGGTCGATGACCGCCTGCTGCTCGGCGAGCTTGGCGGTCAGGTCGTCTACCGTCGCCTGCGCGGCAGCGGACGACGCCGAGGCGCCGGCATCCGTTCCCGCCACGACACCGCTGGCCGCCTGCTGTTCGAGCGCCGCGACGCGCTCGCGCGCGGCATCCAGCGCCAGCTTCTCGGGGCCGGCGGTCACCGTATCCTGATCCGTCTGCGCCTGCACAAGGTTCGTCGAGGTGACCTCGCGCGCGATGTCGTTGTGGAACGCCTGCAGCACGAGCGGCTCGGCGACCACGATCCCGATGATCGCCGCCATGATCACTCGCGGGAACGCCAGTCCGAGGAGCCTCCCGATGCTGTGGGTCGAGCGCATGGTCGAGGTGAGGAAGCGGTCGAGGTTGAACACGACGAGCGACCACACCAGCGCGAGCACCACCGCGACCCCGGCGACGACGCCGACCCCGGTGGTGAGCGCGAAGAACATCGACAGCGCCGAGACGAGCGCGGTCCCCAGCAGCACGAAGAACATCTGAACGAAGCGCGGCGTCTCGCCCGGCACCTGGTCGAGCACGTCGCTGTCGGCGCCTCCGAGCACCGCGATCGGGTGCCACCCCGACCGGCGGGGGCGATCCGGCAGCGACTGCGGGTGCGGCAGGCCGACGGATGCCGCCTCCCGCGGCGTCTGCGCCGGCTCAGCGTGCATCACGGTCGGCGCCGTGTCGCCGAACAGGTCGTCGACCCTCTCGAACGGGTCGTCCTCCAGATCGCTGCGTGCCTCGGATCCCGGCCCGCCGGGGCGCTGTGCGGAGTGCGACATCGCGCCAGGCTAGGGGCGGTTCCTGTGTGCGCGGTGCGAATCCTCGGCACCCGGCGCCCCCACGCCCGGTTCCCGCCCCGTTCCGGATCAGGTGGTCTCACGAGCGCGGACGACGCCACGACGAACCGCCCTGACCGGTGACATCGCCTGATCCGGTGGCACGTGCGCCGTTCGCCCTGCCGGCGCAGCGAGACGAAACCCGCCGTCAGACCTCGGCGGGCGTCGCCTCGGCGACACGCTGGTCGTCCTCGGTCGCGACGAGCTGCCCGCAGGCGCCGTCGATCTCTTTGCCGCGCGTGTCGCGCAGGGTCGTCGGGATGCCGGCGTCGTTGAGGCGCCGCACGAACTCGTCCTGCACGTCCTTGTCGGACGAGGTCCAGATCGACCCGGGGGTCGGGTTCAGCGGGATGGGGTTCACGTGCACCCAGCCGCGCCCGCGCGCGTTGAGCTTCTCGGCGAGCAGGTCGGCGCGCCAGGCGTGGTCGTTCATGTCCTTGATCAGGGCGTATTCGATCGAGACGCGTCGCCCGGTCTGCTCGAAGTACTCGCGTGCGGCGTCGAGCGCCTCGTCGACCTTCCAGCGCGAGTTCACCGGGATCAGCTCGTCGCGCAGCTTGTCGTCGGGGGCGTGCAGCGACAGGGCGAAGGTCACCGGGATGTCTTCGCCGGCGAGCTTGCGGATCGCCGGCACGAGCCCGACGGTCGAGACCGTGATGCCGCGGGCGCTCATGCCGATGCCGTGCTTCTTGTCGGTCATGACGCGCACGGCCTGCATGACGCGCGCGTAGTTGGCCAGCGGCTCGCCCATGCCCATGAACACGATGTTGGTGACGCGCTCGCCCTCGTGGCCGACCTTGCGCGGGTCGCCGAGGCCGCCGTCGGCGATGAGGCGGTTGGCGCGCACGATCTGCTCGATGATCTCGGCCGCCGACATGTTGCGCGTGAGCCCCGCCTGACCGGTGGCGCAGAACGGGCAGTTCATGCCGCACCCGGCCTGCGACGAGACGCACAGCGTGATGCGGCCGGGGTAGCGCATGAGCACCGACTCGACGAGCGCGCCGTCATGCAGCTTCCACAGGAACTTGATCGTGTCGCCGCGGTCGGTCTCGAGGCGCCGCACCTCGGTCAGCAGCGGCGGGAGCATCCCGTGCACGAACGCCTCGCGATCGGCCGCGGGCAGGTCGGTCATGTCGGCGGGGTCGTGCGTGTAGTGCTGGAAGTAGTGCTTCTCGAGCTGCTTCGCGCGAAAGCCCGGCATGCCGAGCTCGATGACCCTCTCGACGCGCTGCTCGGGCGTGAGGTCGGCCAGGTGCACCGGCGGCTTGCCGCGCTTGGGCGATGCGAACTGCAGGAGCGGCCGCCCCTCGGCATCCTTCTTCTGCGTCCAGCCTTCTGTCGCAGGCCGCACCTGCGGGGTCGCCGAATGCGGCGGGCGGGCAGTCGGGCGCGTCGAGGTCATGCCTCCAGGGTAAGGCCAGCCACCTGCGCGAAGGCTGGCCGGGCTAGCGTGTGAGGGTGGGCGATCACGTCACGGTGCGCGAGTCGGCCGAGGAGCGGTGAGATGGATGCCTCGGACCGCGCGGAGCTCGACGCGCTTCGTCGCCGCGCCTACGGCCCCGCGCGCGAGTCGCTGCCCGACGACGCCCTCGCGCGGCTGATCGCGCTGGAGGACCGCGTGCGCGCCGAGGCGGCCGCGTCGGCCGCGCCCGTGCGCGCCTCCCCCGCGCCGGACGGGGCCCTCGCGCCGAACGAGGCCCCCGCGCCGGACGACGCGACGGTCGAACCGGCGCCGCCGCGATCGCCGGGCCGGCGCACGGCGATCGCCGTCGCGGTCGCCGCGGTCGCCGGCGCGCTCGCCCTCTCGAGTGTGCTGACCTCGCGACCGGACGACACGGCGGCCTCGACGGCACCCGCCGACGATCCCGCCGCCCCCGCCGCACGCGCGTTCGTCGAGGGTCCCGATACGCGGGTGGTCGCCCGCGTGCCCCTCGACGGCTCGTTCGGCAACTACATCGATCTGCCCGCACCGAGCGTGCCGGCGTTCCCCGGCCACGCCGCGATGACGTGGGCGGCCCCGCTCGGCGACTACTACGGGTTCGCCCTGTGGATCGCCGGGGCGACCGCCGGCGACAGCCCCGAGCACTGCATCCTCGTCGACCGTGACGGCCCGGCGGCCGGCCGCTGCATCCCGACCGCCCAGCAGGACCAGGGCGGCCTGCTGGTGTCGATCCCCTACGAGGAGGTTCCCCGTGACCGCCGGCCGGCCGGCATGACCGCCCAAGACCACCTGGCCTACTGGTGGGGGTCGGGCAACGCGGTCACGATCCTCGTCGGGCCGAGGGACGAGCCGTGACCGGCGCGCGCGCCCTCCCCGCACGCGGGCGAGGGGTCTACGGTGTGAAGCGTGGCCGGGGAAGTCACCGGGGGTCGCGTCGGCAGAGCCGTCGGGTGCGAAGGATCGTGAGATGGATGCCGCGGAGCGGATCGAGCTCGACGGGCTGCGCCGCCGCGCCTACGGGCCGGCGGTCGACGTGCGCGACGAGCTCGACGAGGCGGCACTCGCCCGCCTGATCGAGCTCGAGGACCTCGCCCGGGCCGAGCACGGGAGCACGGCCACGGCGGGCGCCGCCGCGCCCCTCGACGCCGCCAGCCACCCCTCCCGCGCCGAAGCACGCGCCGCGGCCCGCGCCGAGCGCAACGCGGAACGCCGCGCGGGCAGAGGCCGCCCGGGCCGCACGGTCGCTGTCGCGGTCGTGTCCGTTGCCGTCGTGGGTGCGGCGGTGGCGGCATCGGCCCTGCTTCAGCGCACGCTCTCGCCCGTCGCCGAGGAGGCGGCTGAGCCGCCCACCGTCACCGTCGAGCCGATGCCGGTCCGCGAGGCGTACTCGCTCGTGCGCGATCGCGCCGCCGTCGTCCTCGCGGAGCTGTCGATCGACGAGGCGTCCGCACGCTCCGCCCCCGAAGACGAGCCTCTCGTGTTCCCCGACTTCCCCTCGAGCGGGCCGATGCGGTGGGCGCAGCCGCTCGGCGAGCACGCGGGCTGGGCGGTGTGGGTCGGCGGCGCCGACGGTGCGCTGCAGCCCGAGCACTGCATCCTCGTCGAACGCGGCGGTCGCGCCATCGGCCGGTGCGTGCCCGCCGTGCTGCGCGAGCAGTCCGCCCTCGCTGTGGCGATCGACGGGGTCGACATCCCCGCGGCGTCGCGTCCTGAGGGCCTGACCCCGGGTCGCCGGGTGGGCTTGTGGTGGAAGACGGATGACACGGTCGTGATGCTGCTGGCCGATGAGACGCCGATGCCCGATCCGTCGCCGGCGCTGCCCTGAGCGGTCCTTACGGCGTGCCGAGGATCGGCACCCGCACGTCGGCGAACTCGGCGCCCGTGAGGATCGCGAAGGCGCCCGCTGCGACCTCGAGACCCTGCACCTCCACGACATCGGCGCGCGGGGCCATGTCCATCGTGCAGACCTGGTCCTCGGGCGGGGTGACGAAGGTCACCCGCACCTCGGCGGGGCCGATCGGCTCGACCGCGTCGATCTCGGGCCTGCACGACGACGATCCCCACGACAGCAGGACGAACTCTCCGTCGTCGGCCCAGCCGGCGCTGGGCTGGTAGTCGGTCTGGTCGCCGGGCGTGAGGCCGTCGGCGCCGTTCAGGTCGGTGTCTCCGGTGGCGGCGCCCGTCAGCTCGATCTCGAGCTCCTGCGCCGGGTCGACGCCCTCGGGCACCCCGACGATGCCGACCTGCGAAACGTAGTCGGCCGTGCACGCGATGTCGGGCTTGGGCGCTTCGACCGTGACCGTGAGCACGCCGTTCGCGTACGTCGTCTCGCCGTAGACCGGCTGGCAGTCCTTGCTCGAGCTGCCGTAGGTGACCAGGCCGATGAGCCGTCCGCCGTCGAGCCAGGCCGCCGAGAAGTCGACGTCCTCCACGGGGCCGGAGCCGCCCGAGTCGCCCGGGCCGATCGTCACGATGGGCTCGCCCTGCCCCGAGGCGCAGCCGACGAGCGCGGTCGCGATGAGGCCCGAGAGGGCGAGCGCCCCGAGCAGAGCAGAGGAACGAGACATCGCGCACACCCTTCTCGACGCGGATGGCGCACCCCCGCGGCATCCGTCATCTCCATCGTGGCGTACGAGGCGACCGTGCGCGGTAACGCGGCCGTCACGATCCGCCGGGAATCCGCTCTATTGCAGGGCGGAAGTGAGCCGTGCGAGGTTGTCGAGCACTGTCGAGCCCAGGCTCTGCTTCTCCCACTCCTCGAGCGTGAGCTCGCGGCTGAGGTCGCGGTAGGTCGCCTCGACGATGCGCATCTCGTCGATGAACTCCTCGCCGCGCACCAGCATCGAGATCTCCATGTTCAGACCGAACGAGCGCATGTCCATGTTGCTGGAGCCGATGATGGCGACCTGGTCGTCGATCGTCATCGACTTGGAGTGCAGGATGAAGGGCTTGCGGTACATCCAGATCTTGACGCCCGCCTTCAGAAGCACCTCGTAGTAGCTGCGCTGCGCGTGGTACACGAGGGCCTGGTCGCCCTCCTCCGACACGAACAGTTCGACGTGCAGGCCGCGGTGGCACGCGGTGGTGATCGCGAGCAGCATCGCCTCGTCGGGCACGAAATACGGGCTCACGATGATGATCTTGTGCTGCGCGGCGTACATGAGCCCCGCGAACAGCCGCAGGTTGTTCTCGAACTCGAACCCCGGCCCCGACGGCACGATCTGGCAGTCGAGGTCGCCCGTGCTCGACTCGACGCCCTCGAGCGAGACCTCGTCGGTGAGCGACTCGTCGGTCTCGCTGTACCAGTCCGACAGGAAGACGGCATTGATGGATGCCACGACCGGCCCCTCCAGCCGCGCCATGAGATCGACCCAGTGCAGGCCGCGCTTGATGTTCTTCTTGAGGTTGTACGACGAGTCGGTCACGTTCTGCGACCCCATGAACGCGACGCTTCCGTCGATCACCAGCAGCTTGCGGTGATTTCGCAGGTCGGGGCGCTGATACCTGCCCCTGAACGGCTGCACCGGCAGCATCAGCTGCCACTTCGCGCCCATCGCGTCCAGTCGCTTCAGGGTCTTGCGGTAGAACGGCTTGCCGCGGTTGGCCCAATGGTCCAGCAGCACCCGCACCGTGACGCCCCGCGCGCAGACCTCTTCGAGCGCGCGGAAGAAGCCGTCGGTCGAGGCATCCGTCTGCAGGATGTAGAACTCGACGTGCACGTATTGCTCGGCCTTGCGGATCGCGTCGGCCATGGCGTCCAGGCTGTCCTGGTAGCCGGGGATGAGATGCGCCGAGTTGTCTCCCGTGAGCGGCATGGCGCCCAGCCGGGTGTTCAGCGTCACCAGCGAGGTGAACCACTCGGGCGGGTCGGGGCGCAGCGACCCGGTTCCGAGCGCGGTCGTGATGTCTCGGATGCGCTCGTTGATGCGCGCCTGCTTGCGCCGACGTGCCCGCGGCAGCCGCGGGTTTCCGATGAGGAGGAACAGCAGCACGCCCAGAAGCGGTATGAAGTAGATCGCCAACAGCCACGCCATCGCCGACGTCGGACGCCGGTTGCGCGGGACGATGATGATCGCGGCGATGCGCACGACGAGATCGAAGATGAAGACGAGGATCAGCCACCAGCTCGCATCGAACGTGATGCTGATCAACGGATGCCCCTCCCCCGAGTGCTGAACCCCACCCTAGTGGGGCCGGGGGTCAGTGCCCGGTCCCCACTCCCTCTGCGCGGCGCGTGGGCCCGGCGGAGGGCGCGGATGCCACCACGGGCGCCAGCCCGCGCTTGGCGCGCTCCTCGGCCTCGATGCGCGCATACTCGCGACGTTCGGTGCGGTCGGCGCGGACGATGCTGCGCAGCACGAAGAAGAAGATCGCGCTCACCACGACGGTCGGCAGGAGCGACCACATCACGGCGAGCCAGAAGTCATCCACCCGTCAAGGATACCCGTGGTGGTGGATGCGGCGGTCGGACGGGTCGTTCGCAGTCTGCCGGCTGGTGTCCACCTGGGCGATCGGGTCACCGCGGGTGCGGGCCGTCGAACGCCTCCCGAAGGCCCTGCTCCTCGAGGTCATTCGCGAGTTCGGTCTCACGCACCTGAGCCAGGCGGGTCCACACATCGCGGACGAGCTGCCCGATCCCCTCGGGGGTGAGGCGGAGACTGTCGTCGGTGAACCCGCCGGAGCGGAAGTCCCGCTCCATGGCGTAGCGGCGGAGCATGAGCGTCATCGTGTCATCTCTGTCGCCGGGCCGGCTGAACGGAGCAGAGTGCCACTCATACTCGCTTGCGACCTTCCGTTCCTCCTCGGCCGAACTCTCGCGATCGAGCTCGACCCGGTCGCGGAGCAGTGACGCAACCCGTCCGATGCGTCGAGGCCCAGGCCCTGCTTCGAGGCCCGCGATCTCGCCGAGGAGCGCAGCCGAGACGCGGAGCGGGTGCGGAACGTCCAGTCCCCTGCCCGCGGAGTCTCGGGAACGGAAGCGATCGTTCAGCTTTCGGAGCACGGCCGAGCGGTCCGCTCCATCGGGCAGTCTGATGATCCACATTCTCGGAACACCCGCGTCTGGGGCACCGTGCAGCCCCGGAAGAGCAAGGTGAGGGTGGGGATCAGTCCTGAGCTCGGGGAGTGCTGGCGCCGCGCCTTCGATCGTTCGGGTGTCGATGACGGTGAGGTCACCAGGGCTGCAGAACGATCCGTCCAGGGCGGTGATGCCCGAGCCCAGCTCGGACACCGTGACGAAGACGGCGCCCATCCGTTGACGGAGCGCCTCCAGGTGGTTGTCCCCCGCCCCGGCAGATAGCGCGTCCCCGACGAACGACGGGGCTCGACCGGGGTGCTCGTCGATCTCCTTGAGGTCGCGGTCGTGGGTGCCGCTGTCATCATGGCCGTGCTCGTCGTCCGCCGTGAGGATGATCTGCTTGGCCACGCGGACGTCGACGCCCGTCGACAGCGGTGGGGGTGCTACGGGAAGGTCCGAGTAGTCCTCGACCGACAGCGCCGAGGCGAATCGCTTCGCGATCTCGTGCGGCAGAGTCCGGATCGCCTCGATCGGCACGAGTGTCAGTGACCCCTTGCCCTCAGCACCGAAGTGATTCGTCACGACCGCGATCGGACGCCGGCGATCCGTGATCACGACGGCGCCCGACATCCCGTTCCAGTTCCCGGCGACGGTCGGACCGCTGACCTTCATCGACAGCGGCTCGGCCCCAGTCCGCTTCCGCTTCGGATTCATGCCCTCCTGCGTGGGGATGTATCCGGAGATCTGCGCACTGAAGGACTCGGGGCCTCGGGCTTTCCAATCGGGGTAGCCCACCGCGAACACGGGGAGGTCCATCGGATCACTCCGGTCGGCTCTGACACAACCCACCGGGTCGACGGGCGAGATGGAATCCTCGATCTCGAGCACCGCGAGGTCGACCCCGTAGGCGCCGCCATCGGCGAAGACGGAGGCAGGGCGGACCCTTCCGGCGATGGACAGTTCGAGCCCGCTCCCGCGTACGCAGTGGGAGGCGGTCAGAACATACGGACCGCCCACCCGAAACCCCGCCCCGGCATTGCGCTTGCCGTTGAGCCAGAACTCGATGAGCGGTGTCCGCTCCTGAACGTCCACGTCTGTCTCCGCCGGCGCTAGCGCTCGGCGCTGATCAGCGACTCGTCCTCGTCGACACGCTCTCCGTCGGCGAAGAACACTGGTTCCAGAGTGAGCTTGATGGTCTGAATGGACGCCGATTCGACCGAACCCCCGGCCCCGACCTCGAGAACCCACCAGCGAGCCTTCGCGCTCGCATCAGCGCGACGCGTGAGCGCCGTCTGCAGTGTCAGCTCCACTGCGGTCGGCTTGAATCGGATGGGGCTTCGCCCGGGTTGCTGCCAGAGCGACGCCAACTGCTCTCTCAAGCTGTCTATCGCCTCTGCCAGTGGGAGTGCGCCGGCGGGTGGTTCGTCCTCGGGAGCGTCCATTCGGATTCCCTCTCTGCGAGCTTGCGGTTGAATCCTCCTCGTCGGGTCTGCGCCTGTCCAGACCGCCGTCGGACGTGACCGGCGCCGCGCACGACTCGAGGTCTCCTCCCCAACCCGCCGAATCAGCGGCGATTCGCTGAGTCGTTCACAGATTCCACCTGATGGCGCGGAGGCGGCATGCGCCTGCACCATCGTCGGTGGCATGACCACGACCACCGTGAAGGCCGCCAACGCGGCCGAATTCCTGTCCTTCGTTCCGCATCTGCTGGGATTCCACGCCTCGCACAGCCTCGTGCTGGTGCCGTTCGCGCGGTCGCGGACGATCGCCGCGATGCGGCTGGACCTTCCGCCCTACGACGTCGAGGTCGACGCGTTCGCCGCGACCTGCATCGGGATGGTCTGCCGCGTCGGCGCCGCGGACGCGGTCGCCGCGATCGTGTACACCGACGAACCGGTGTGCGACGGGTCGGCGCCGCGCGAAGCGCTCGTGACCGCACTGCTCGAGAAGGCGCATGTGTGCGGGCTGCACGTCGTCGACGCGCTGTGGGTCGGGCCCGAGGGCTGGGGCTCGTTCCTGAGCGCGGATGCCGCACCCCGGTCGCTCGACGAGCTGCGCGATGTCCGAAGCGCCGTGGGCGCACTGGCCGAGCCGCACGGCGATCAGGCCTCCGGCAGCGAGCTGCCCGAGACCGACCCGGCCCGCGTCGCCGATGTCGCCGAGGCGCTGCGGGCGCTCGAGATCGCCGTCGACGCGGTGTGCGATCCGCCTGGCGAGGAGGGACTCCGCGTGGATCCGAGCGCGTTGCAGACGGCGCTGCCGCTGGATGACTTCCCCTCCCTCTATGAGTCGATGCTGAGCTGGGACCCCGCCGCACTGACCCCGTACGAGTGCGCGGCGGCCCTCTGGTGCCTCGAACGACCGGCGCTGCGAGACGTCGCTCTCATCGGCTGGACGGTGGGGCCGGACGCCGCAGACCGCGCCTTCGCCGCACAGCTGCGGTGGGATCTCGGCGAGGCCTACCCCATGGATCTCGCGCGGGTGCTGTGGGGCGAGGCGCCGACTCCGGATGCTTCGCGCCTCGACTCGGCGCTGCGCGTCGCGCGCGCGGTGGCCGCCGCCGCGCCGCCCGAGCACTCGGCGGGGCCGCTCAGCGTGTGCGCATGGCTGTCGTGGGCGCTCGGCCGCTCGACGCACGCGGAGTCCTACGCGGCCCGCGCATACGACGCGGAGCCCGGGCACACACTCGCCGAGATCGTGCTGAGCATGGTGGCCGCCGGCCACCTGCCCGATTGGACCTTCCGCCGTCGTCCCCGGTCATGAGGAGCGCGGCGGATGGCCTACTTGACGAGCGGGAAGAGGATCGTCTCGCGGATGCCGAGGCCCGTGATCGCCATGAGCAGACGGTCGATGCCCATGCCCATGCCGCCGGTCGGCGGCATCCCGTGCTCGAGCGCCCGCAGGAACTCGTCGTCGATGCGCATCGCCTCGTCGTCGCCGCGGGCGGCGAGCTTGGCCTGCTCGACGAAGCGCTCGCGCTGGATGACCGGGTCGACCAGCTCGGAGTAGCCGGTGGCCAGCTCGAAGCCACGCGTGTACAGGTCCCACTTCTCGACCACGCCGCGAATCGTCCGGTGCTCGCGCACGAGCGGGCTGGTGTCGAGCGGGAAGTCCATGACGAAGGTCGGCCGCTCCAGCCCGGGCTTGACGAAGTGCTCCCACAGCTCCTCGACGAGCTTTCCGTGGATCGGGTGCTTCGGCAGCTCGACGCCGTTGGCCTCGGCCAGGGCGACGAGCTCGTCGAACGGCGTGTCGGGTGTGATGTCGCGGGACGCCGCATCCGACAGCGATCCGTACATCGACAGGCGCTCCCACTGGCCGCCGAGGTCGTACTCGGTGCCGTCGGCCCACGTCACCGTCGTCGAGCCGTTGACGGCGAGCGCGGCGTTCTGGATCAGCTCCTGCGTGAGGTCGGCGATGCCGTTGTAGTCGCTGTACGCCTGGTAGGCCTCGAGCATCGCGAACTCGGGGCTGTGGGTCGAGTCGGCGCCTTCGTTGCGGAAGTTGCGGTTGATCTCGAACACGCGATCGATGCCGCCGACGACGGCGCGCTTGAGGAACAGCTCCGGCGCGATGCGCAGATAGAGATCCGCGTCGAACGCGTTCGAGTTGGTGACGAACGGGCGAGCGGATGCCCCGCCGTGCTGCACCTGCAGCATCGGCGTCTCGACCTCGAGGTACCCGTGCGACGCGAACGTCTGACGCAGGCTCGCGTTCACCTTGGCGCGCGCGACGACGGTCTCGCGCGCGCGGTCGCGCACGATGAGGTCGAGGAAGCGGCTGCGCACACGGCTCTCTTCGCTGAGCTCGGCGTACATGTTCGGCAGCGGCAGGATCGCCTTGGAGGCGATCGCCCACTCGGTCACCATGATCGACAGCTCGCCGCGACGGCTCGAGATGACCTCGCCCGTGACGAACACGTGGTCGCCGAGGTCGACGAGGTCCTTCCACCGCTGCAGCGACTCCTCGCCGACGGCCGCGAGCGACACCATCGCCTGAATGCGGCTGCCGTCACCGGCCTGAAGCGACGCGAAGCACAGCTTTCCGGTGTTGCGGCTGAACACGACGCGGCCCGCGACCGCGGCGGTCTGGCCGGTCTCGGCGCCGGCCTCGAGGTCGGCGTAGCGCTCGCGCAGCTGCGGGATCGAGTCGGTGATCGGAAGGCTCACCGGGTAGGCGCCGCCCGAGGCATCCGCGCGCTCGGCGATCAGCCGCTCGCGCTTGGCGAGCCGCACGGCCTTCTGCTCGAAGACCTCAGCTTCAGTGGGCTCGTCGGGCGCGTCGGACGCAGGCGTGTCGGTCATGAAGGGGGCTCCTCGGAAAGCGGACCCCCAAGTCTATCGAGGGGCTCCTTCGCGCTCGCTGTGCTCGGGATCTCGATACGCCCGCTGCACGGGCTACTCGATCACCGGGCGGCGCAGCCGCTCCGCTCGCTGTGCTCGGGATCTCGATACGCCCGCTGCACGGGCTACTCGATCACCGGGGGTCGCACACCGCTCGTCGAAGCGCCGCCGTCGGTCAGCGCGTGGTCGATCGTCGAGTGCACGAGCAGCGACAGAAACGCGCCGGGGTTCGCGACGCCCGCGCCTGCCAGCAGCGACGTCGACTGGGCGACGATCGACCGCGAGAACTCGGTCGCCGTCGCGATCGCCTCGCCGTAGGCGACACGATCGGCCTCGGCGATCACGACCGGCTCGCAGCCGAGCTCGACCGCGAGCGCCTGCGCGATCGGCAGCACGGGAGCGGGCGCCGTCACCGCGGCGTACGCGCTCGTCAGTTGGCGCAGGTCCATCGAGGTGCCGGTGAACGCGATCGCCGGGTGCACCGCGAGCGGGATGGCCCCCTGCGCGACGGCGGGAGCCAGCACCCCCGTGCCGAACCCCGCATCGGTGTGCAGCACGAGCTGACCGGGCTGCCACCCGCCGACCTCGGCCAGGCCGCTCACGAGACCGGGCAACTGATCGTGGGGCACCGCGACCACGACCAGCTCGCTGCGGCGCGCGACCTCCACCGCGTCGAGCACGGCAAGCCCCGGCAGCAGCGCCTCCACCCGATCGGGGTCGGAACCTGCGGTGATGCCGACCAGCGCGTGGCCGGCGCCCGCGAGGGCGGCCGCCACCACGGGCCCGACGCGGCCCGCGCCGATCACTCCGACGCCGAGGCGTCCGTCGCGGGTCATGCGGGGTCCTCGTCCCGGCGGGGGCCGGTGGACGGAGTGGGCGGGGCATCCGTCACCGGCACCTGCCCGGTCTGTGCCCACCGGTGCGATCGATCGACGGCGGCGGCGCGCACCGACGCGTGGGCGACGTCTTCGAGCAGCGCGAGGACGCTCGTGCGGTCGAGGGCGGGCAGTCGCACATCGACCGGCCCCGCCACAACGTGCGCGCGCACCGACGCGACGCCGAGCATGCGGTCTATCGGCCCCTGGTGCGCGCCGAAGCTCTGCAGGCGCGCGAGCGGAAGCAGCGACAGCGTGCGCCAGATGAGACCGCGACGCATCAGCAGCAGATCCGGCGTGAGCAGGAACCCGGTGCGCCGCCACGAGAACGGGCGCAGAATGCGGGCGCGCCGCGGCATCGTGGTGAACGGGTCGGCCTCGCCCGGTCCGGTGAGGCCCTCGCCGATGATGAGGCCCCACTCGGCATCGGGCACCTCGGGCTTGAGCAGGCGCAGCACCCGCTCGACGTCGGTCCTCGTGCCGACCGGCAGCGCGGTCGTGAACTGGTCGGCGTTCGATTCGCTCGCGCTGCGGCCGGAGAGCCGGTTGATGCGGATTCTCCACCAGCCGAACCCGCGCCACAGCACCGGCTGGACGATCTCGACGGCGTGGATGCGGCCGGGCGGGACGATCTCGGTGGTCGTCGTGAACAGGCCGAACGTGATCCGCACACCGTCGGGTGTCGGGGCGATCGCGTACCTCAGCGACCGCGTGATGCTGCGCACCCAGAACACGCCCAGACCGATGATGGCAGGCACGTACGCGAAGAGCACCCAGCTCACGCCGAACGATGCCGCCACTGCGACGCCCGCGACCATCAGCACGAACACGACCGTCGACATGCTCACGACGTGCGATGCCACGAGCCGGCCGAGCGGGATGTGCACCACCGACTCGGGCTCGGCGACCGGGGCCTCGTCGCCCTCGATGAGTCCCGTGACGCCGCGGCTGACCGTCTGCGACAGGGCCGCGACCCGGCCCCGCGGTGCACCGGTGCCCGGCGAGCCGGCGGCTGCGGCATCCGCCAGTCTTCTGCCCGACGCGAGCCGCAGAATGTCGGCGCGCACCGCCTCGGCATTGGTCGTCGCGAGGTACTCGAGCTTGACGTTCGCGTCAGCCCCGGCGCCGACGACCTCGAGCTTGGCCAGGCCCAGCAGCCGCGCCACCATCGGCCGCACGAGGTTGACGCCCTGCACGCGGTCGAGCGGGGCGCGGCGCTGCGTGCGGAAGAGCACGCCGCTGCGCACCTCGACATCGTCGCCCGTGATGCGGAACGTGTGGAACCGCCACGACAGGGTGAACAGCACGATCAGCACCACCAGCACGACCAGCACGGCCAGCACCGCGAGCAGGTACAGGTTGTTCGCCACGATCCAGTCGATCGGGTCGCCGGAGCGCTCGAACTCCTCGTACTCGTCGAGCCCGTCGGCCGCATCGGGCGCGAAGTTCGGCAGGAACAGCACGATGAGCCGGTCGCGCAGGTTCGCCACGACCACGCCGATCACCACGAGCAGGAACAGCCCGCCGCGCAGCAGCGGTGTCAGCGGGTGCATGCGGTGCCACTCGCCATCGCTCAGCGGCGAGCGCACGAGACCGGGCGGCGGGGCGCCGTGCGCGTCCGCTGAAGGCAGGGGCGCGGCATCCAGGGGGTCGGTCATAGCCCGGTGCGCCTCGATTCGGCGACGGCGACGAGGTGGTCGCGCAGCATCTCGGCGGTCGTCTGCTCGAGGCCGGGGATCGTCACCCCGGTGCTGGCGGCGGCCGTCACGAACTTGAGCTGAGCGATGCCGAACCCGCGGTCCAGCGGCCCGTGCGTGATGTCGACGAGCTGCATGCGGCCGTACGGCACGGCCACCAGCCGCTGCCACAGGATCCCGCGGCGGAACACCAGGTCGTCCTCGCGCAGCCGGTAGCCGATCGAGCGCGCCTGGCGCGGAGTGATCGCGAGGGTCCAGCCGAGGACCAGGGCCACGATGCCGCCGGGAACCCACGCCCACGCCTGGTGCAGGGCGAGGGCGACCACGAGCGTCGCCGCGATCACGACCAGCAGGAACGCACCCGTCGAGATGAGCTGCACCCACACGTACTTCGGCGAGATCTGGTGCCACGCCCCCGGCTCCAGCTCGAGCCGGTTCTCGGACCGCGGCACGACCAGGCGCGGGAAGGTGCCGTGGTCGAGACCGTCAGTGGTGGGGGTGGAGTCCGGGGTCGTCGCCTCCGGGCTGTTCGTCATCGTCGTCCTTCCGAAGCAGGCACAGGTGCTCGGCGATCAGGCCCGCCGCGACGAGCACTGCGCCGCCCGCGACCGTCGCGAGGATCGTGCCCATCGAGCCTAGCGAGGGCGTCACCGGCCGGGTGAGCAGGAACAGCACGAACCCCAGCCCGAGCCCGCCGAGCGCCGCGCCGACGATGCTCGACGCCTTCGCGAGCATCGCGATGCGCACCGCGCGGAATGGGTTGACCGGTCTTGCGTTGCTGCCGCGTGTCGCGCGACGGATCGGCACCGCGAGCGTCACGACGACCGCGCCCAGCAGCATCAGCAGGATCGGCAGCGTGATCGTCGGGGTGAAGGTCGCGCGTCCGGTCGAGGTGAGCAGCTGGTCCACGAAGAAGCCGACGCCGATTCCGACGACAGCGGCGATGATCAGGATGCTGGCGCTCGTCCTCTTCACGGGCGCCCCTCGAGCTCGTGCAGAAGCGCGTCGACCCGCCCGGCGCCGGGGATCTCGGCATCAGGATCGAGCGCGAGCCAGGGCCCGAGCACGAACGTGCGCTCGGCGGCGCGCGGGTGCGGAAGCGTGAGCACAGGGTCGTGGGTGCGCACATCCCCGTAGGTGATGAGGTCGAGGTCGAGCGTGCGATCGCCCCAGCGCTCGTGACGCTCCCGGCCGTGGCGGTTCTCGATCGCGCGCAGATACGACAGCAGCACCGACGGTGCCAGGCGCGTGGTGACGATCGCCACCGTGTTGAGGTAGGCGGGGGCCGCGGCATCCGGACCCTCGCGCTTGACGGCGACCGACTCGATCGCGGGAGCCGCCCGCACCGCGTCGACCAGCGGCAGCTGCCCGAGCTCTTCGACGGCAGCGGCGATGGTCGCCCCGCGGTCGCCGAGGTTCGCGCCCAGGGCCACCACGGCGTCGACCGGAGGGTGCGCCGCAGGCGGCGGCGCGTCGTGCGGGAACGGCGGGAACCGGCGGGTCACAGCGCGCCCCTCGTGTCGGCGTCGCCGCGCGTGCGGCGGATCGTGACGGTCACGTCGGCGAAGGGCTGCTCGATCGGGGCGTCGGGCTTGTGCACCGTCACCTCTGCCGCCTGCACGAGCGTGGGCGCGAGCAGGGCATCGGCGATGCGGGCCGCGAGCGTCTCGATCAGGTCGACCGGCTCGCCCGAGACGATCGCTGCGACGCGCTCTGCGAGCTCGCCGTAGTGCACCGTGTCGGCGACGTCGTCGGTGCGGGCGGCGCGGCGCGTGTCGAGTCGCACCGCGAAATCGACCAGGAACCACTGGCCCTCGCGGCGCTCCTGGGGGTACACGCCGTGGTGGCCGAAGACCTTCAGTCCCGTCAGGCGGATCTCGTCGAGACCGTCCACCGGCCGTCTCCTCTCCACGCGTCGGCGATGCGCAGCGCGTCGCGCGTGGCCGCCACATCGTGCACCCGAACCCCCCACGCGCCCGCCTGCCCGGCGAGCACGCTCGTCACCGCGGTCGCGAGGTCGCGCCGCCGCTCGGACGTGGTGTCGACCTCGTCGGAGTCAGGACCCAGCGTCTCTACGAGCAGCCGCTTGCGGCTCGTGCCCACGAGCACGCGCGGCCCCAGCGCGGCGATGCGGTCCAGGCCGCGCAGCACCTGCCAGTTCTGCTCGCCCCGCTTGCCGAACCCGATGCCGGGATCGGTGATCACACGCTCGGAAGGGATGCCGGCGGCCGAGGCGGCCTCGATCCGACGGGCGAGTTCGTCGGCCACCTCGCGCACGATGTCGTCGTAGTCCGCGCGCGCGTACATGTCGGAGGACGCACCCCGCCAGTGCTGCAGCACGACGTCGGCCCCCGTCGGCGCGATCGCCGCGAGCATGGCGGGGTCGGCCAGCCCCCCCGACACATCGTTGACGATGCGTGCGCCGGCCTCGACGGCAGCGACGGCGGTCGAGGCGTTCATCGTGTCGACGCTCACCGCCGCGCCCGCCTGCGCGAGCGCGCGGATCACCGGGATGACGCGCCCCTGCTCGACCTCGGGCGCCACGCGCTGCGCCCCCGGCCGGGTCGACTCGCCGCCCACGTCAAGAAGGTCGGCGCCCTGCGCCACGAGTTCGAGCCCGCGCGCGATCGCCCGGTCGGTGTCGAGGAAGCGCCCGCCGTCGCTGAACGAGTCGGGCGTCACGTTCACGATGCCCATCACGAGCGGTGTCATCCGCGCCCCGCCGCGATCAGCGCGATCAGCTCGGCACGCGCCGCCGGATCGGTGTACTCGCCGCGCGCGGCGACGGTGACGGTGGATGCCTCGCGCTGGCGCTCGCCGCGCATGGTGAGGCATCCGTGCATCGCGTCGATCACGACCAGCACCCCGCGCGCCTCGAGGGCCTCGGCGATCGTGTCGGCGATCTGCTCGCCGAGGCGCTCCTGCACCTGCGGGCGCGCGGCGAGGATCTCGACGACGTTCGCGAGCGCACCGAGTCCCACGACCTTGTCGCCCGGCAGGTAGGCCACGTGCGCCTTGCCGCGGAACAGCAGCAGGTGGTGCTCGCACACCGACCGGAACTGGATGTCGCGGAGCATCACCGCACCGGACGGCTCGGTCTCGGGCGCCGGGCCCTGCGACACCGAGATCGTGCGCGCGAGGGGGGCGGCGGCATCCGCATCGATCCCGCCGAAGAATTCGGCGTACGCGTCGGCGACGCGCTGCGGGGTCTGGCGGAGCCCGGGACGCTCGGGATCTTCGCCGATCGCCTCAAGCACCTCGCGGATCGCCGCGGCGACGCGATCGCGGTCGACAGCCATGCCGACGACCTTACGCTGTCGCGGGGCGCGCCTTGCCGCTCGGAAGCCGCCGGGGCGACTTCTCTGCGGCGCCCTCGGCGACCGATGCCGCCACACCCGTGGGCTCGGACCGCCGCGGCACCTCGACGGGGGGCAGGGGCGAGACGGGGCGGTCGTGACTGGAGAGCCACTGCGGGCGCGGCGGCAGCTTGCTGATGTCTTCGAAGATCTCGGCGATCTCGATGTGGTCGAGCGTCTCTTTCTCGAGGAGCTCCAGCGCGAGACGGTCGAGGATCTCACGGTTCGCGTTGATGACCTCGTACGCCTCGTTGTGCGCCTGCTCGATGAGCGCGCGCACCTCGGCGTCGACGCGCTCGGCGACCTTCTCGCTGAACTCGCGGCCGTGGCCCATGTCGCGGCCGAGGAACATCTCGCCCGACGCCGAGCCGAGCTTGACCGGACCGACCTGGGTGGTCATTCCGTACTCGGTGACCATCTTGCGGGCGATGCCGGTGGCCTTCTCGATGTCGTTGGACGCACCCGTCGTCGGATCGTGGAACACGATCTCTTCGGCGACCCGGCCGCCCATTGCCCACGCGAGCTGGTCCTGCAGCTCGTTGCGGGTGATCGAGTACTTGTCGTCGAGGGGCATCACCATCGTGTAGCCGAGGGCCTTGCCGCGCGGAAGGATCGTGATCTTCGTGACGGGGTCGCTGTGGTTCATCGCCGCCGCCACGAGAGCGTGACCGCCCTCGTGGTAAGCCGTGATGAGCTTCTCTTTGTCCTTCATCACGCGGGTGCGGCGCTGCGGGCCGGCGATGACGCGGTCGATCGCCTCGTCGAGCGCGCGGTTGTCGATGAGCTGCGCGTTGGAGCGCGCGGTGAGCAGCGCCGCCTCGTTCAGCACGTTGGCGAGGTCGGCGCCGGTGAAGCCGGGCGTCTTGCGCGCGACGACCTCGAGGTCGACGCCGTCGGCGAGGGGCTTGCCGCGGCCGTGCACCTCGAGGATGCGCTGGCGGCCCTTGAGGTCGGGCGCGTCGACGCCGATCTGGCGGTCGAAGCGGCCGGGGCGCAGCAGCGCCGGGTCGAGGATGTCGGGGCGGTTGGTCGCCGCGATGACGATGACGTTCGCCTTGGGGTCGAAGCCGTCCATCTCGACGAGCATCTGGTTGAGGGTCTGCTCGCGCTCGTCGTGCCCGCCTCCGAGGCCCGCGCCGCGGTGACGGCCGACGGCGTCGATCTCGTCGATGAAGATGATCGCCGGCGAGTTCTCCTTCGCCTGGTTGAACAGGTCGCGCACGCGGCTCGCGCCGACGCCCACGAACATCTCGACGAAGTCCGAGCCCGAGATCGAGTAGAACGGGACGCCGGCCTCACCGGCGACGGCGCGGGCCAGAAGCGTCTTGCCGGTTCCGGGAGGGCCGTACAGCAGCACGCCCTTGGGGATGCGGGCGCCCACGGCCTGGAACCGCGCGGGGTCCTTCAGGAAGTCCTTGATCTCTTCGAGCTCTTCGATGGCCTCGTCCGCTCCGGCCACGTCGCCGAACGTGACCTGCGGCATCTCCTTCGTGACGAGCTTCGCGCGCGACTTGCCGAACTGCATGACCTTGCCGCCGCCGCCCTGCGCCGAGGACAGCAGGAACCAGAAGAGCACGCCCAGCAGCAGCAGCGGCAGCATCAGCGAGAGGAACCCGTCGAACCAGGTGGGACGCGGCACGGCGTCGTCGAAGCCGTCCTTCGGCGCCGCCGAGTTGACCGCGTCGACGACCTCGGACGCACGCGCCGAGACGTAGTAGAACTGCACGTCGCTCGCGCCCTCGTGCGGCTCGGACAGCTTCATGTCGACCCGCTGGTCGCCGTCGGTGATGAGCACCTCGGTGACCGTGTCGCCCTGCAGAAGCTCGAGCCCTTCCTGGGTCGAGATCTGCTTCGCGCCGCCCAGCGTCGAGATCAGCGAGAATCCGACGATGAGGAAGACCCCGATCAGCAGAACATAGAAGAGCGGGTTGCGAGTGATCTTCTTCACGTCCATCGTTCGGGCGATGCCCGCTACCTTTCGTCGACGATCCACCGCCGGGTACGGCGCAAGCCTCGGCGACGGTGGATTCAGGGTATCGCGGCCTTGCTACGCGTGGCCTGTGCATTCGCCCAGGGCGGAACCGGACGCCAGCCCCCTCCACCCCTACCCACGTGCACAACGCAGGACTTCTTCGGCTCCGCGCGTCCGCTGAGCCCGTATCGGCCGACTCCAACCCCTCGTTCCTGCGTTGTGCACGCGGCGGGGGACGGAGGTAGGACGAGGGGGTCGCGGCATCGGGCCTAGGAATAGACGTGCGGGGCGAGCACCGCGACGTCGCGCAGGTTGCGGTAGCCCTCGGCGTAGTCGAGGCCGTAGCCGACGACGAAATCGTTCGGGATGTCGAACCCGACGTAGCGGCAGTTCACCTCGACCTTCGCCGCATCCGGCTTTCGCAGCAGCGCGAACACCTCGATCGAGGCGGCGCCGCGCGATGCGAAGTTCTCGAGCAGCCAGCTGAGGGTGAGGCCGGAGTCGATGATGTCCTCGACGATGAGCACGTGCTTGTCGTGCAGGTCGGTGTCGAGGTCTTTGCGGATCTGCACCACGCCGCTGGACTTGGTGCCCGCGCCGTACGACGACACGGCCATCCAATCGACCGGCGCCCTCGATTTCAGAGCCCGCGAGAAGTCGGCCATGACCATGACCGCACCTTTGAGCACGCCGACCAGCAGGAGATCCTTGCCGGCGTAGTCGGCGTCGACCTGCGCCGCGATCTCGTCGAGCCTTCGCTGGATCTGCTCCTCGGTGACGAGGACCTTCGTGATCTCATTCTGGACGTCGTCGGCGCGCATGCGTCGAGTGTAGAGCGCGCGAGCGGCGGCGCGGCACTCCCGGCGCAGCATCCGCCCCCACCCGCACGGGATCAGGTGATCTCACGACCGCAGCAGACCCGGACCGAATCGTGCTGCCCTCGCCAGATCAGCCGATTCGAAGAGGTCACGTCTGTGCGGTGAAGACGATGCGCGCGCCGGCGCGCGCGGCGCGGCATCCGGGCAGATCGATCGGCCCCTGGCCCGCCCAGTCGGTGACCAGCCGCGCAACCTCGAGGGTCTGCGTGCGCGTGAGGCTCTGCCCGAACTCGGCGGCGACCACGTGCCGGATGATGCGAAGGCGCAGCGCCGCGGGGTTGGCCGCAAGCGCCGGCACCGACACCGAGATGCCCGCCTCGGCGTGCTCGACGATGTCTTCGATGGTCTCGTCGATCATCTCGGCGAACGCGTCGGCGTCCTCGCGCAACTGCTCGGCGGTGCGCGCGAGCGCTTCGGCGACGCCCGGCCCGAGCTCGGACTCGAGCACCGGCAGCACCCTCTCGCGCACGCGCACGCGCGTGAAGCGCGGGTCGCGGTTGTGCGGGTCGTCCCACGGCTCCAGGCCCTCGGCGGCGCACGCGGCGCGGGTCGTCGAACGGCGCACGCCGAGCAGCGGCCGCACCAGCACGACGCCGTCGAGGTCCGACTCGGAGGCCATCCCCTGCAGGCTCGCGGCGCCCGACCCGCGAGCGAGGCCCAGCAGCACCGTCTCGGCCTGGTCGTCGAGAGTGTGCGCGGTGAGCACGGCGGGGGCGGATGCCTCACCCTCCCGATCCACGCCGAGCGTGCGTGCCGCAGCCCGCAGCGCCGCGTAGCGCGCTTCGCGCGCCGCGGCCTCCGGCCCGCCCTGCGCGCCGACCTCGACCCGCACGACCTTGGCCTCGAGCCCGAGGGCGCGGGCCTTCGCCGCGGCGGCGGACGCGGCATCCGCCGACCCGGCCTGCAGCCCGTGGTCGACCGTCACCGTGACCGCGCGCAGGCCCAGCTTGGGCGCCTCGAAGGCGACGGCCGAGGCGAGCGCGAGCGAGTCCGCCCCGCCCGAGAGCGCCACGACGACGGGCGTGCCGTCGGCCGCGTGCGCGGCGAGGGCGCGCCGCACGGCGAGCCGTACTGCGGCGACGGCGGGGTCGAGTCCAGGGCGGCGATCTTCCACCCGCCCACGGTATCGCCGCCGGCGCGCGCAACTCCTGAGATTCCGACCGAGAACCGCGGCAGGACCCCTCATTCTGCCTCTCGGGCCGAAGACCACAGGAGTTCTGGCCCCGAGCCGCCGCGACTAGGCTTGGCGGCGGCATCCACCACAGACTTTTCAGAAGGAGCACCACCATGGGCGCGTACGACGCCGTCATCGAGATCCCGCGCGGCAGCCGCGTCAAGTACGAGGTCGACCACGGCACCGGCCGCGTGTTCCTCGACCGCGTGCTGTTCACGCCGATGGGCTACCCCGCCAACTACGGCTTCTTTGAGAACACCCTCGGCGAGGACGGCGACCCGCTCGACGTGCTGCTGCTGCTGGACCGCGACCTGTACCCCGGCATCCTCGCGAAGGTGCGCCCGGTCGGCGTGCTCAAGATGAGCGACGAGGCCGGCGGCGACGACAAGGTCGTGGCGGTGCTCGCGAAGGACCCCCGCTGGAGCCACATCCAGGATGTCGACGACATCGACGAGTGGACCAAGGGCGAGATCGGCCACTTCTTCGAGCACTACAAGGACCTCGAGCCCGGCAAGTGGGTCAAGGTCGACGAGTGGGCGGGAGCCGCCGAGGCCGAGCGACTGGTCGACGAGGCGTTCGAGCGCTTCGCCGAGCACGAGGGTCAGACCAAGACGCAGGGCGAGGGCATCAGCCCGAAGTCCCTCTGACGGTCGAGCGGATGAATGAAGAGCGGATGCCTCGCGGCATCCGCTCTTCGCGTTTCTTGAGCGACTAGAGCCAGACGCCTCGGTCGGCCATGAAGTCCGAGGGGTTCACCGCGTCGCCCCACACGTAGGTCTCGAAGTGGACGTGGCATCCGAAGGCGTTTCCGGTCTCGCCTTCGCCCGCGATCACCTGACCGGCCTCGACCCACTCTCCGTAGCCGACGTAGAGACCGCCGTCGGCGATGTGCCCGTAGCCGGTGCCGATCCCGTTGCCGTGGTCGATCTTGATGTAGTTGCCGTACCCGCCGTTGTAGGCCGAGTAGACGACCCGGCCGGCCGCGGCCGCGTAGATGTTGTTCCAGCAGCCGGAGGCGAGATCGACGCCGTAGTGCCAGCCGCTCGAGCAGTAGCTGTCTCCGCACTGCACCGTGCGAGGGCCGTAGCCCGAGCTGACCCAGCCGTTGGACGGACGCGCCCAGCCGGAGGTGACGACACCACCGCCACCGCCACCACCGCCACCGCCGCCTCCTCCTCCGCCTGCGGCGGCTGCCGCGGCGCGATCGGCGGCCTCCTTCGCGAGGCGCTCCTCTTCGGCCTTGCGGGCGGCTTCGACGCCTGCCTGGTAGTCGGCGAGCGTCTTGGCCGAGGTGTCCTTGAGCGCGGCGAGCTGCGCGTCGAGCTCGAGCTTGTGGGCCTCCTGCTGGGCGAGGGCGTCGGCTGCGGCATCCGCCGCCTTCTGCGCCTCGACCATCTTCTGCTCGGCAACCTGCTGCAGGCGGTCGCGCTCGTTGCGGGCCACCACGGCCTGATCGCTGAGGCTCTGCGCCGAGTTGCGGGCGGTGACCGCGTCGGCGTAGACGGTCTGGTTGCGCTCGAGAAGCTTGTCCATCGTGCCCAGGCGCGCGAGCAGATCGTCGGCGGTGGCCGCGGAGCCTGCGAAGAACAGCTCGAGCGACGTGTCGTCGCCACCGTTGCGGTAGAGCTGCGCGGCCACTCGGCCGGCCTTGGTCGCGGCATCCTGCGCCGTCGCCGCCTGCTGGTCCGCCTGCTGCTGGATCTGATCCGCGTACCGCGCGGCGTCGAAGAACGCCTGCTGGGCCGTATAGAAGGCGTCCGAGGCCTTCTGCGCCTCGGCCGCCGTGCGGGCGACCTCGGCCTGCATGCCCTGGATCAGGCCCTCGATGCGGGTGATCTCGGCGGCTTTCGCGCTCTCGTTCGCGAGGGCGGCCTGCACGTCGTCCCACGAGGGGTAGTCGGCGGCGTACGCCGCGGGCACGCTGGCGAGCGCTCCGCCCAGCGAGCCGAGAGCCAGGACGCCGAGCGCCCCGAGCCCGAGAAGGCCGCGCCGCGACACGGATCCGGGCCACAACTGGGCGCGCTCACGCGGCGATGGTGCGCAACCGCACTCGTCGTCTGCGTGCTGCGATTCCACGCGAACCTCCCTGTCGCTGTCCCGACCCGTTCACATTAGCAACGTCTTTCACACGCGCAAGGGGGTCCGGCGGCGGTTTCCGCACCTCCATAGTGCTCCCCTCCGGGCGTATCGTGGTCAAGGCCGGGTGACGGCGCGTCACGGCGGACACGCCCGAGCGGATGCCTCGCCCCGCCCCGATTTGGCGGATCGCGGCGGTTCTGCGTATGCTGGATCGTCGGCAAGGAGCCTTCGGGTTCCGCCCGGCCCCATCGTTTAGTGGCCTAGGACGCCGCCCTTTCACGGCGGTAGCACGGGTTCGAATCCCGTTGGGGTCACTCATCCGAACACAAGTGAATAAGCATGGCCCTGTAGCGCAGTTGGTTAGCGTGCCGCCCTGTCACGGCGGAGGTCGCGGGTTCAAGTCCCGTCAGGGTCGCTCCGAGCGACGGGCCCTTTTCTCGAAGAGGGCCTTTCGTCTAGGACACGGCATTCACGGATGCCGTGCGGCTCTGTAGCTCAGTTGGTAGAGCGTTCGACTGAAAATCGAAAGGTCACCGGATCGATGCCGGTCGGAGCCACTGAGACCCCCGTCGTGGCTTCTACACGCGGGGGTTTCTTCTTGCCCGCGTGATCACGCGGATGCCACAGCGCCACCGACCCGCAGCGCGATGTGCCGACGAGCGCCAGAGAGCCTCAGGCGCCAGGGTCAGACCCTGTGGCGGCGAGGAGCTTGCGGATGGCGTGATCGAAGGCCGCCAGCTCCTCGGGGTCGAGCACGGCGAGCAGGCGGGACTCGTTCGCGACGTGCAGCGCGATGAGTTCGTCGGTCAGGCGCACTCCCTCGGCGGTGAGCCCGACGAGCAGGCTGCGGCGATCGGCGCTGTGAGTGCGGCGCTCGACGAGGCCGCGCGCTTGCAACCGGTCGATCCGCTTGGTCATGCCACCGCGGGTGGTCAGCTCGGCGGCTGCGAGCTCGGAGGGCGTGAGCCGGAACGGCGGTCCGCCGCGACGGAGCGCCGCGAGCACGTTGAACTCGCCCCGGTCCAGGCCCTTGTCGGCGAACACCCGGTCGACGAGTCTCCCGCCGAACAGTCCCAGGCGCGCCAGGCGCGCCAGCGGTCCCATCGCGGTGAAGTCGAGATCGGGACGCTGCTTGCGCCATTGCTCCACTGCGGCGTCGGCGAAGTCGCGCCGATGCACCGTTGCCTTCATGTAGTTCACCGGAATATAGTATCGCCGGAAACTAGTTTGGAGATGAAATGCCGATCATCACCGAGGGCAGGGCGATCATCGAAGCGCCCCCGTCAGCCGCCTGGGCGGCGCTTGCCGACTACGCCAACGATGTGCTGTGGCGCAAGGCCGTGAACCGGATGGACCAGGATCCACCCGGCGAGGTCTTCGAAGGCGCCGCGGTCGTAGAAGAGCTGCGCATCCTGGGACGCGTCGTGCAGACCCGCATCGAGGTGCACGATGTGCGGCCGGGTTCATCTTTCGCCTGGAGAGCCATCGACGGCTCGGCGGCCTTCGGCACCCGCTCGGTCGTCCCGCTCGGCACGGACCGGTGCGAACTGCGCACCTGGCGCCAGATCGGCCTCACCGGCGCCGACCGCCTGCTGCAGCCCCTCGTGGCCTGGGTGCTGCGCCGCGCCGAACGCGCAGACGTTCGCCGCGCCGCACTCGTCGTCGAACAAGCGCGCCTCGCATGAACGAGGTCGATGTGATCGTGGTCGGGGCCGGTTTCGCCGGCCTCGCGGCCGCGCGCGCCCTCGCCGCCGCCGGGCGGAGCGTCACGGTGCTCGAAGCTCGCGACCGCGTGGGCGGCCGTGCCGAGAACGGTCGCTTCTCGGACGGGCAATGGATCGAAGTCGGCGGTCAGTGGATCGGGCCGGGTCAGGACCGGATGTACCAACTGGTCGACGAGCTCGGTTTGAGCACCTTTCCGACCTTCGACGACGGCCGGCTCCTGGTGCAGCTGGCCGGAAAGCAGCAGAGAATGGGCTCGCACAAGGGGGCGGTGCCTCGCCTGAACCCCTTCGCGCTGGTCGACCTCGCCCGTGGACTGGCCCGATACAACAAGCTGGCGGCATCCGTCGATCTGCAACAGCCCTGGCGGACCCCTGGTGCGGAGGAGCTCGACGGGCAGACGCTGCGAACCTGGGTCGAGCGCAATCTCCGCACGCCCGAGGGTCGCGGGTACTTCCAGGTCTACGCCGAAGCCGTCTACTCTGCCGACGCCGGCGATCTGTCCGCCCTGCACACGATGTTCTATGCCAAGTCAGGCCGGGATATGGAAACCCTGCTCGCGGTGGGCGACGGCGCCCAGCAGGACCGCGTGGACGGCGGATCCGTCCGGATCAGCGAGCGCATGGCCGACGAGCTCGGCGACCGCGTTGTGCTCTCCTGCCCTGTGCGCACCATCCGCCAGGCGGCCGATGGTGTCACCGTGATCACCCGCGACGGCACAGAGCATCGCGCGGCGAGGGTCATCGTCACGTTGCCGCCCACACTCGCCGGCCGCCTCGAGTACGACCCCGTGCTGCCGAGCTGGCGCGACCAGCTCACCCAACGTCTTCCCGCGGGCAGCGTCATCAAGATGCATCTCGTCTACGACACCCCGTTCTGGCGCGAACGGGGACTCAACGGTCAGGTCGGCTCCGACGAGGGTCCTGTCAAGATCACCTTCGACAACACTCCTCCCGGTTACTCCCGTGGCGTGATGCTCGGGTTCATGGAGGGCAACGACGGTCGCCGCTATGCCCGACGCACCCCGCAGGAGCGTCGGTCGGCGTTCGTGGACTGCCTTGTGCGCTACTTCGGCGAACAGGCCCGCCATCCCGTCGAGTATCTCGAGAAGGACTGGATGGCCGAGGAGTTCAGCCGCGGGTGCTACGGCGCGCATTTCACCCCGGGCGTATGGACCGCATACGGCGCTGCGCTCACCGAACCCGTCGGGCGCATCCATTGGGCCGGCACCGAATGCTCTGCGGTGTGGAACGGCTACATGGAAGGTGCGGTGCGATCGGGCGAGTCGGTCGCGGCCGCGGTCGTCGGGGCGCTTCGATAGCAAGGTGCTCGCACCCGCGCGGGCGGTCGATGCGCGCGTGGAGTGCCGTGATCGCGTCGGCGAACGCCCCCCACCCCCTGCGCCACCGCCGCCCGCGTCGCTAGGATCGGTACACCCGCGCCCACCGGAGCCGCCGGAGCCGGCGCGGCCGACGACGGGGGGGATGACATGGCTTCCACGGTACGTGGCGGACGCTCGGAGTCCGAGCTGCAGCAGATGGCGCGTGACCACCTCTGGATGCACTTCGCGCGCCAGTCGGTGATGACCGAGGGCCCGGGTGTGCCGATCATCGTGCGCGGCGAGGGCCACCACGTGTGGGACGCGCAGGGCAAGAGATACATCGACGGGCTGGCCGGGCTCTTCGTCGTCGCCGCCGGTCACGGCCGCAGGCGGCTGGCCGAGGCATCCGCCAAACAGGCCGAGCAGCTCGCGTTCTTTCCGATCTGGTCGTACGCGCACCCCGCGGCCATCGAGCTGGCCGATCGGCTCGCAGGTCTGGCACCCGGAGACCTCAACCGGGTCTTCTTCTCGACGGGCGGCGGCGAGGCGGTCGAGACGGCGTTCAAGCTCGCCAAGCAGTACTGGAAGATCCAGGGCAAGCCCGGCAAGCACAAGGTCGTCTCGCGCGCGGTCGCCTATCACGGCACCCCGCAGGGCGCGCTGGCCATCACGGGACTGCCGGCGCTGAAAGAGGCGTTCGAGCCTCTTACCCCAGGCGGGTTCCGCGTGCCGAACACCAACTTCTACCGCGCCGCCGAGATGGGCGCGCCCACCGGCGACGCCGAGGCCTTCGGCCGGTGGGCGGCCGACCGCATCGAGGAGGCGATCCTGTTCGAGGGGCCCGACACGGTCGCGGCGGTGTTCCTCGAGCCGGTGCAGAACGCGGGCGGATGCTTCCCCCCGCCGCCCGGGTACTTCCAGCGCGTGCGCGAGATCTGCGACCGCCACGACGTGCTGCTCGTGTCGGACGAGGTGATCTGCGCGTTCGGCCGAATCGGCGAGTACTTCGCATGCGACGCGTACGGGTATCAGCCCGACATGATCACGTTCGCGAAGGCTGCCACGAGCGGGTATGCGCCGCTCGGCGGCACCATCGTCAGCGACCGCGTCTACGAGCCCTTCGCCCACGGCTCGACCTCGTTCCTGCACGGCTACACGTTCGGCGGCCACCCGGTCGCAGCAGCCGTCGCCCTCGAGAACCTTGACATCTTCGAAGAGGAGGGGCTCGTCGAACGCGTGCGCGAGTACTCCCCGGTGTTCCGCTCGACGCTCGAGAGGCTGCTCGACCTGCCGATCGTGGGCGACGTGCGCGGCGACGGCTACTTCTTCGGCATCGAGCTCGTGAAGGACAAGGCCACGCGCGAGACGTTCGACGAGGACGAGTCCGAGCGGCTGCTGCGCGGGTTCCTCTCGAAGGCGCTGTACGACGCCGGGCTGTACTGCCGGGCCGACGACCGCGGCGACCCGGTCATCCAGCTCGCCCCGCCGCTCACGATCGGTCCGGCCGAGTTCGATGAGATCGAGCAGATCCTGCGGGGGGTGCTCACCGAGGCGTGGTCACGCCTCTGACGAGGCACCCGTCGTCGACAACGGCCGCCGACGGCGGGTGACGGATGCCGCCGCCGGCGCTCACCGCGCGCGGAAGAACTCGTACTGGTGCCTGTACGGGGTGTCGGTGATGAGCCTGTCGTCGCCGACCGCGGGCAGCGTCGCACGCTCGAACCGCACGTCGAGCAGGTCGTGGAGTCCGTCGACCCGGCGGCCGGGGACGTCGTTCCAGCCGATCACCAGCCATCCGCCGGGGCGGAGCACGGTTGCGCACGCCTCGATCGCCTCTGCGGCCTGGTCGCGTTCGTTCAGGCCCCAGCCGAAGACCCCGTTGCACAGCACGAAGTCGAACGTGTCGGGCTCGAACACGTCGGTCAGCCGCGTCATCGACAGCGTGTGGTGCTGCCCGTTGCGGTAGCGGGCGTTGTCGGGATTGAAGTCGACGCTCCAGTAGTCGACCCCGCGGAACAGGCGGGGGTAGCTGCGCGTGTACCAGGCGACCCCGACATCGAGCGCGCGCTCGACTCCGCCGGTCGCGATGACGCCCGGGACGATGACGTCTTCGAGCACGACGCGATCAGGCGTCGCGAGACGCCACCGGCCGTTCTTCCACCGCATCTTCGACCGCAGTCGAACACCGCGCGGGACGATGCGGTTCCAGGATGCAGGTGACATGTACTGCCTTAGACGTCGACGGCCGGGGGTGCTGAGAGCGTAACAAGCATCTTCCCTGATCAGAGCGCCCGTTTCAGACCGCGTCGCCCGCTCGCGCGGCCAGCAGGCGCACGGCCGGCCAGTCGGGCTCGGCCCAGTCGAGAAACGCGAGATCGGATGCCGCCACCCACCGCAGTTCGTCGTGGTCTGTGCTCGCGATCGGCGCCGGTCCATCGAGCCGCGCATGCAGGCAGATGAGCCGGATCACCTGGCCGGAGCCGCCGGAACCGGGCGCCTCGGCGACGACCAGTTCGCCGGTGACGGTGATCGCGGCATCCAGCTCCTCCGCGATCTCGCGCACGAGCGCCGCCTGGGGGGTTTCGCCCGCCTCGACCTTGCCGCCGGGAAACTCCCACCTGCCTGCTGCGGCCTTGCCCGGCGCGCGCCGGCATGCGAGGTAGCGGCCGCCGTGCTCGATGACCGCCGCGACGACGTCGACGACGCGGCCGGTCGTCACAGCTCGCCCGGCGACATCGCCTGTTCGTCGAGCTCCTCGACGAAATCGCGCGCGCGGCTCGGGCGGGCTCCGGGTTTGCGCGGGGCGTAGACGACGAGCGAATGGAACACGAACCGCACCACGAAGGCGACGATGAGCGTGAGCGCGGTCGCCACGACCGCCGAGAAGTGCCACGATTCCACCATCAGCGCGATGATCGGGATGCGGATGAGCGCCTCGGCGTTGTTGAACGCGAACGACTTCGCAAAGCGCACCCACGTGCCCGACGCGGCGTCGCGCATGTCGTGGAAGACGAAGCGCTCCTGCAGCAGGAAGTTGCCCACGATGGTCGTCTCGGCGGCGATGATCGCGGCGAAGATGTAGCCCATCCCGAGCTGGGTCAGCGCCCACACGATCGCCACGTTGACGACGGCGCCGAGCGCGCCGATCACCGCGTACAGCGACATCTTGCCGAATCGCAGCGCGGTGAGCTGGGTGACGAAGTGGATGCCCTGGCGCAGCGACGCCTTCGACTCGCCGGAGTGTCGCGCCGCGAAGTCGAACGGCACCTCGGCCACCCGCAGCGGGCGGCGGGCGAGGATCTCGAGCAGTATCTTGAAGCCGCGGGGCCGCAGCGCCGCGCTGTCGACGACGCGCCGGTCGACGAGGAAGAACCCCGTCATCGGGTCCGAGACGTCCCTCAGCCGGATCGGGAACATCGAGCGCGTCAGGCCCGTCGACGCCTTCGACACGAGCACGCGCGTTCGGTCGGCGAGCCCGGTCGCGGTGCCGCCGCCCGCATACCGCGACGCCACGACGACGTCGACGTCGCCGCGCTCGAACCGTGCGAGCAGTTCGGGGATCTTCTCGGGCGGGTGCTGCAGATCGGCGTCGATCACGAGGCACGTGTCGGCCGCGGCGGCCGCGAACCCCTCGATGACGGCTCCTCCGAGACCGCCCGTGCGCTCGTCGCGATGGATCAGCCGGATCGGCAGCGCGGCGGTTGCCGCGACCTCGCGCACCACGTCGGGGGTGGCATCGGTGCTGTCGTCGACGAACAGGATCTCGGCGTCGATCCCCCGCACCGCGTCCGCGATGCGGCGAACGAACTCCGCCACGTTGGGCGCCTCGTTGAAAGTGGGGACGACGATGGACAGTTGCACCGCCATCCATCGTCGCACGCCGCGACGGCCGGGAGAATCGCGGATTGCGCCGCGGCGCCTCCGGATGGGGCGCCGCAGCCCTCTCGCTGGGCGGGAGTGCGTCCGGCCCTCGTCCAGGATGCATCCGAGAGAATGGAGGCATGACTGCCTCCTCGACGATCACCGTGTTCGGCGCCGACTGGTGCCGCGACTGCATCCGCACCAAGTCTCAGCTCGATGGGCTCGGCATCCAGTACACGTACGTGGACCTCGTCGCCGACCCCGCCGCCGCCGACGTCGCGCGCGAGATCTCGGGTCGCACGAACATCCCTGTCGTGGTCTACCCCGACTCCACGCACCACGTCGAGCCGTCGAACGCCGACGTCGAGGCGAAGCTGCGCGAGCTCGCGCTGATCTGACCCGGGGGTTCGGCCGGCGCGACGAATGCGTCGCTGTGCCGGGGCATCCGTCGCCGTAGGCTGAGCCCGTGACGGATGCCATCGAGCGCAACACCCGCACGATCGAAGGGTCGGTCGTCACCGACTTCTCGGACCGCATGAGCTACGGGGGCTACCTCGAGCTCGACACGCTGCTGGCGGCGCAGCATCCGCTGAGCGTGCCCGAGCACCACGACGAGCTGCTGTTCATCATCCAGCACCAGACCACGGAGCTGTGGCTGAAGCTGGTGCTGCACGAGCTCGCCGCCGCGAGCCGCCTGCTGCGCGAGGACCACCTCGCGCCCGCGCTCAAGTGCATCGCGCGGGTCAAGCACATCCAGAAGACGCTCACCGAGCAGTGGTCGGTGCTGGCGACACTGACTCCCACCGAGTACGTGCAGTTCCGCGGCGTGCTGGGCAACGCGAGCGGGTTCCAGTCGGCGCAGTACCGCGCGGTCGAGTTCCGGCTCGGCAACAAGAACGCGGGCATGCTGCGGGTGTTCGACGCGGATGCCCCCGCCCACGAGCTCGTGCGCGAAGCGCTCGAGGCGCCGAGCCTGTACGACGAGTTCCTGCGGCTGCTGGCACGCACGGGGTATCCGATCCCCGCCGCGATCCTGGATCGCGATGTCACAGCCGCGTGGCAGTTCCAGGCGCAGCTGGTGCCGGTCCTCGCGGCGATCTACGACGATCCGCGGACGCACTGGGCGGCGTACGAGACGTGCGAGGAGCTCGTCGACCTCGAGGACAACTTCCAGCTGTGGCGATTCCGTCATCTCAAGACGGTCGAGCGCATCATCGGACTCAGATCCGGCACGGGCGGATCGAGCGGGGTTCCGTTCCTGGAGCGCGCGCTGGAGCTGACCTTCTTTCCCGAGCTGTACGCGGTGCGCACCGAACTGCGCGAGCCCGGCGCGACTCCCGAACCGCAGCAGGAAGGGTGACGGATGCTGCACCTCGACCCCTTCGCGCTGCGCGAACTGCTCGGCCCTGACGCCGCCGTGTGCCACCGCTCGATCACGCGGGAGCGGGGCGTGTCGCTCCCGCCGCTGGTGGATCACCACGTGCACGTCCACCTCATCGACGACCACGCCCTCGCGGGCGCCGGGATCGCGGGAATCGTGGACCTCGGCGGCGACCCGGTCGAACTCGCCCGCCGACCCGCACGAGGCATTCCGCGCGCGGCATACGCCGGGGCCTTCCTCACGGCGCCGGGCGGGTATCCCGTCGGCCGGCCGTGGGCGCCGCCGTCGATCTCGCGCGAGGTCACCTCGGCCTCCCTCGGCGTCGGCGTGCCGGGCGGGGCGCGCACCGCGGTCGACGAGCAGGCCGAGTTCGGGGCATCCGTCATCAAGATCTCTCTCCACCGCAGCGAGGGCAGGGTCTTGGACGACGAGACCCTCGCGGCGGTCGTGGCCGCCGCGCGCGGGCGGGGCCTGCCGGTCGTGGCGCACGTCGAAGGCGACGGGATGACGCGACGCGCGATCGACGCGGGCGTGGACGCTCTGGCCCATGTGCCGTTCAGCGAGCGGCTGGACGACGGCCTCGTCGAGCGTGCGGCGGCTCTCGGGCAGCGCTGGTTGTCGACTTTGCGCATCCACGACGACCGCGCCGCCGAGATCGCCCAGCACAACCTCGAACGCTTCATCGCGGCGGGCGGCCGCGTGCTCTACGGCACCGACCTCGGAAACGGCGACGAGCCGCCCGGCATCGGCGCGCGCGAGCTCACGCTGCTCGACCAGGCAGGTCTGCGCGGCCCGCGGCTCGTGCAGACGCTGACCGACCCGTGGCCGTTCGCCGATCGCATCGACGGCGTGCTCACGTTCGTGCCCGGTCCGCCTCCGACGTCAGTGGACGACGTGCCGGGATGGCTCGTGGGAGCGACGGTCGTGCCGACCGAGGAGCTCGTGCATGACGAGCGCTGAGTCTCTGGCGGGGCTCGAAGACGAGGCATCCGCCCTTGACGCCGCCGACGCGCTCGGCGCGTGCCGCGACCTGTTCATCGGCGCCGAGTCGCCGCTGGTCTACTTCGACGGCAACTCGCTCGGCCGGCCGCTGCGCGCGACCGCCGAGCGCCTGGAGCGCTTCGTGCGCGACGAGTGGGGCGGGCGGCTGATCCGCGCGTGGGACGAGTCGTGGATGCGCCTGCCGTACGCGATCGGCGACGAGATCGGGCGGGTCGCGATCGGCGCGGCGCCCGGTCAGACGATCGTCGGAGACTCCACGACGGTGCTGCTGTACAAGCTCGTGCGTGCCGCCTTCGACGCGCAGGTCGCGGCCGATCCCGCTCGGGTCGAACTGGTCGTCGACACCGACAACTTCCCCACCGACCGCTACGTCGTCGAGGGCATCGCCGCCGAGCGCGGGGGGCGCGTGCGGTGGATAAGCCCCGACCCGGCCGCCGGCGTCGAGGCGGGGCTGCTCGCCGAGGCGGTGGGGCCGCAGACGGCGGTCGTGGTGCTGAGCCACGTCGCCTACCGCTCGGGCTATCTGACGGATGCCCCGGCCCTCACCCGCATCGCCCGCGACGCCGGGGCGCTCATCGTGTGGGACCTGTGCCACTCGGCCGGTTCGGTGCCCGTCGAGGCGGACGCGGGGGGATTGGACCTCGCCGTCGGCTGCACGTACAAGTATCTGAACGGCGGACCGGGGTCTCCGGCCTTCGCGTATGTCGCGACGCGGCTGCAGTCGCGGTTGGCGCAGCCGATCCAGGGGTGGATGGGTGCGGCCGACGTCTTCGCGATGGGCCCTTCGTACCGGCCCGGGGCGGGGATGAGCCGGTTCGTCTCGGGCACTCCCCCGGTGCTGGCGATGATCGCGATGCAGGACACCCTCGCGCTGCTGGGCGAGGTGGGGATCGAGGCCGTCCGCGCGAAGTCGCTGGCGCTGACCTCCTTCGCGCTGCGCGTCGCCGACGAACTGCTGGGGCCGCACGGCGTCACGGTGGTGTCGCCTCGCGACGACGCATTCCGCGGCGGGCATGTGACGCTGTCGCATCCCGCGATGCGCGCGGTCACCGCCCGGCTGTGGGCGGGCGATGTGATCCCCGACCACCGCGACCCCGACGGTCTGCGCATCGGCCTCGCGCCGCTGTCGACCTCGTTCGCCGAGACCCTGCGCGGCCTCGTCGCCACGCGCGACGCGCTGCACGCCGAGACCGCGTGAGCTGCGGCATCCTCCGCGACTGTCTCGGCCCGTCGCCACCGGGCGGCGCCTTGGCCCGCACTGGCGACTCGGCGAGGAGTGCGACCGCGCCGCGCTTACACTGGCGCGATGAGCAACGACGCTCGGCGCGCGCCCGACGCGCCCCCCACGACCCCTGCCCGCGGCGAGCTGCACGCCCGCACGATCGCCCGGTACGCCGTCGGCTCGATCGGAACCGGCGGCTTCGCGACGCTGCCCGGGCTCGTGCTGACGTACTACCTCACCGACAATCTGGGGGTCACGGCCCTGCTCGCGGGCGTGATCGTCACGGCGGCGAAGGTGTGGGACGTGCTGATCGACCCCGTGATCGGCTCGCTCACCGATCGCGACCTCGCCCGGCACGGCACCCGCCGGCGTCTGATGCTCGTCGGGAGCCTGGCGCTCCCGGTGCTGTTCGCCCTGACGTTCGCCGTGCCGCCGGCGCTCGGCCCGGCGATCGGAGCGCTGTGGGTGCTCGTCGCGTTCGTCGCGACGGCGACCGCGTTCAGCCTGTTCCAGATTCCCTACATCGCCCTGCCCGCCGAACTCACCGACGGCTACGACGCGCGCACGCGCCTGCTCACGTGGCGCGTGGTGGTGCTGACCGTCGCGATCCTGCTGTTCGGCGCGGGAGGCCCGGCGCTGCGCTCGCTCACCGGCGACCCCACGACCGGGTATCTGCTGATGGGGGTCGTCGCGGGCGTCACGATCGGGCTCGGCATGCTCGTGGCGACCGGTTCCGCGCGGCACGCCGCCACCCGGCGGCCGAACGCGATGGCGGATGCCGGACTCGCCGAGACCGCCGACCTCATCGGTGAGGCCGTGACCGGCATCCCCCTCCCCGACCCCGCCGACGCATCCGCGGAGATCGGCCGTTCTGCGGACGAATCCGCATCGACGGACCCGCATAACGGCGGATCCCCTCAGAACGGCCGGGCGCAGGCCGGCGTCGCCGAGACCTTCCGGGCCGCGGCATCCGCCCTGCGACGCAGCCAGCCGTTCCGCGCGCTGCTGGGCACCTTCTTTCTGCAGGCGCTCGCGACCGGGCTCATGCTCGCCGGCGCGCAGTACTTCGCGACCTGGGTGATGGAGTCCGAGGACGCCGTCACGCTGCTGTTCGTCGCGCTCATCGCGCCCGCGCTGTTCGCCGCGCCCGGCTGGGGCTGGGTGTCGTCGCGCATCGGCAAGGAGCGCGCCTTCGCGATCGCGAGCGTCGTGTTCGCCTTCGCCGCCCTCGCGACGCTCGGCGCGCTGTGGTCGCCGGGGTCGTGGCTGTACGGCGCGGTCGGGATCGCAGGCATCGCCTATGCCGGCATGCAGTCGCTGCCGATGGCGATGCTCCCCGATGTGATCGCCCACGCCGCCGCCCACGGGCAGGGCCGCGCGGGTGCGTTCGGCGGCGTATGGACGGCGGGCGAGACCACCGGCTTCGCCTTCGGCGCCACGATCCTGTCGATCGTGCTCGCGGCGACCGGCTACGCGTCGAGCACCGCAGGTCAGGCGGTGGTGCAGCCGGATGCCGCCGTCACCGGCATCGTCGTGAGCTTCAGCGTGATCCCCGCGGCGCTCATCGCCGTGAGCCTGGTGACCCTCGCCCGCTACCGGCTGCGACGCGCCGACATCGACGCGGTCGCCGACCTCGGCCGTTGAGCGACATCTCACCGGCCGCGACCGCCCCGCGCTCCTGCGGGGGCGCAGACGTAAGCTGGTCGAATCTGGCCCGAAGGAGACCGCCCGTGCCAACTGCCAAGACGTCGACGAAGACGCCCCGCACTCAGACGCCGAAGATCGAGCCGACCCTCGCCGCCGCGATCGAGGCGGATCTCGATGCGCTCGAGCTCGGCTCCGCCGCGTGGGCGCACGTCACCGTGGCCCAGCGCGCACGCCTGCTGACGGCGCTGCACTCGACCGTGTCCGCGGTCGCCGAGGAGTGGGCCGACACGGCCTCGGCCTCCAAAGGCCTCGACGCCGAGCATCCCCTGCGCGGCGAGGAGTGGCTCGCGGGCCCGTACGCGACCCTCATCTCGCTGGACGCATACCGCGCGAGCCTCGAGGCGATCGCGGCAGGCAGGAGCCCCTTGCAGGGCGTGAAGACCGATGCCGCCCCCGGCGGCCGCCTGCGCGCCCACGTCTTCCCGCTGGGCGCCGTCGACGGCATGCTGCTGTCGGGCTACACCGGCGAGATCTGGTTCGAGCCGGGCGTGACCGCCGACCAGGCGCGGCGCGCGGCGGGCCTCGGGCAGCTCACCCCGACCGAGCCCGGAGGCATCGGACTCGTGCTCGGCGCCGGGAACGTGACCTCCATCCCGGTGCTCGACGTGCTGTACGAGCTGATCGTGCACAACCGGGTCACGATCCTCAAAGTCAACCCGACGCAGGACGCCCTCGTGTCGGTGTACGAGCGGGCGTTCGCGCCGCTCGTCGAACCCGGGTTCCTGCGCATCGTGAAGGGCGCCGGTGACGTCGGCGCGGCGCTCACCGTCAACCCGCGCATCGCGCATGTGCACATCACCGGCGCCGCGCCCACGTTCGACGCGATCGTGTGGGGCACGGGCGCCGAGGCGGCGCGACGCCGCAAGGCCGGCGACCCGAAGCTCACCAAGCCGATCACGGCCGAGCTCGGCGGGGTGTCGCCGATCATCGTCGTGCCCGGCGAGTGGTCCAAGGCCGACCTGCGCTTCCACGCCGAGCACATCGCGACGATGCGCCTGCACAACAGCGGGCACAACTGCATCGCCGGGCAGGTCGTCATCGTCAGCTCGGACTGGGATCAGCGCGGCGCGTTCCTCTCCGAGCTGCGCGCCGCGTACGAGCGCGCGCCCGAGCGGCCCGTCTGGTACCCCCGCAGCGACCAGAAGCTCGAGGCCGCGGCATCGGCCTACCCGTCCGCCGACTGGAACCAGGCGCACACGCGCGCGATCGTCGAGGTCTCAGACGCCGACGCCTCGGCGCTCGAGACGACCGAGTACTTCGCGCCGGTGCTGGGCGTCGTGTCGCTGCCGGGCAACGGGCAGGAGTTTCTCGACGCGGCCGTCGCGCACGCCAACGACCGGCTCGTCGGCACGCTCGGCGCGAATGTGCTGATCGATCCCGAGACCCAGAGCGCCCTCGGCGACGGGTTCGAGCGCGCGCTCGCCGACCTGCGGTACGGCGCGATCGCGGTCAACGCCTGGACGGCGTTCGTCTTCCTCACCCCCACGCTCACCTGGGGCGCGTTCCCGGGCGCGACGACCGCCGAGGTGCAGAGCGGCATCGGCATCGTGCACAACGCCCTGCTCGCGGACCGCGTCGAGCGCTCGATCGCGCGCGGCCCGTTCCGGCCGTTCCCGCGGTCGGTGTCGGCGGTCGTGGGAAAGGGCACGTTCTCGGTGCTGCCGAAGCCGCCGTGGTTCGTCACCTCGCGCACCGGCGCTGCCGTCAGCGAGGGCTTCACGCGGTTCCGCATCGACGGCAACTGGGCGCGCCTGACCGCCACCCTGATGCAGGCGTTCCGCGCATGAGCTTGCGTGCCCCGGCCGCGCTGGAAGCCGACCACATCGTCGTGGGCGCCGGTTCTGCCGGCGCCGCCCTGGCCGCCCGGCTCAGCGAGAACCCCGCCGTGTCGGTGCTGCTGCTCGAGGCGGGCGGGCCCGACAAGGCGCTCGAGCTGCACGTGCCGGCCGCGTTCTCGAAGCTGTTCCGCGGCGAGTACGACTGGAACTACGACACCGTCCCGCAGCCGGCGCTCGAGGGGCGCACGGTGTTCTGGCCGCGCGGCAAGACCCTCGGCGGGTCGTCGTCGCTCAACGCGATGATGTGGATCCGCGGTTTCGCCGCGGATTATGACGAGTGGGCCGATGCCGCGGGCCCGGCGTGGTCGTGGCAGTCGCTGGTCCCCTACTTCCGCCGCGTCGAGCGCACCGAAGGCGCCGCGCACGAGACGCAGGGCACCGACGGCCCGCAGTCGGTCGAGCACCAGCGCGACCCGCGCCCGCACACGGCGGCGTTCCTCGCGGCCGCGCGCGAGGCGGGGCATCCGGTCACAGCCGCCAACCTCCCCGAGGGCCAGGGCTTCTCGCAGACCATGGTGTCGCAGCGTCGCGGCGCGCGCGCGTCGACCGCCGACGCCTACCTGCGGCCCGCCGCGAAGCGCCCGAACCTGCGCGTCGTGACGAACGCGCTCGTCCGACGCGTCACGTTCGATGGGTCGGGGGAGCGTCCCCGTGCGACCGGGGTCTACGTCGAGGTCGACGGCGTGACTCGGCACGCGGTTGCGCACCGCGAGGTGATTCTCGCGGGCGGCGCCGTCAACACCCCGCAGCTGCTCATGCTGAGCGGCATCGGGCCGTCCGAGCATCTCGCCGAGCACGGCATCCCGACCCTCGTCGACGCGCCCGAGGTCGGCGCGAACCTGCAGGACCACCTCGTCGCCGGGCTCGCGCCGGCCGCCCGCGAGGGCACGCTGTACGGCGCCGAGAAGGTCGGCCAGCTCGCGCGGTATCTCACGAGCAGGCGGGGGATGCTGTCGTCCAACGTCGCCGAGGCGTACGGGTTCGTGCGCACCGAGGTCGCCGACCGCACGGGTGCCCCGGCGGGGCTGCCCGACATCGAGATCATCTTCGCCTCGGCGCCGTATGTCGGCGAGGGACTGGCGCCGTTGCCCGCCGAGGGTCTCACGGTCGGGGCGATCCTGCTCCGTCCGCGCAGCCGCGGAACGATCCGGCTCGCGTCGCCCGACCCCGCGGCGAAGGCCGTCATCGATCCCGGATACCTCACCGACCCCGACGGTGTCGACGCGCAGACGATTCTCGCGGGCCTCGCCGCGTGCGAGCGGCTCATCGACACCGAGGCCCTCCGCGCCGTCACGACCGGCGGCTGGGTGCAGCCCGAGGGCGGCGAGCGCATGACCCCCGCCGAACGCGCCGAGCTGTCGCTGCGCCGCTACTCGCACACGCTGTATCACCCCGTCGGCACGGCACGCATGGGAACGGATGCCGCAGCCCCCGTCGACCCCGAGCTGCGCGTCCGCGGGGTGGAGGGCCTGCGCGTGGCGGATGCCTCGGTGATGCCGACGATCATCCGCGGCCACACGAACGCCCCCGCGATCGTCATCGGCGAGGTCGCGGCCGACCTGATCGGCGGGAGGGTGGCGGTCGCGGGTCGGTGACGGGTTCAGGTGGCCCGCCCGGGTCTGACTCGGTTGGACGGGGCCGATGCTCGGCGCGCCGTCGAACCATTAGCGGAGCAGGGTGGTCGACCCCTCGGCCCGACAGGACGCCGCACGAGCACCACGAGCTCCGCGAGGACATGGAGCAGCTCTTGCCCGCATGGGAACACCCTGACGAGCAGCAGGCGCTGGCCGTCCAGCAGGCTCTATGGGACGCAGGGTTCGTGCGCGCGGCCGCGTTCAATTGCCTGATCGCGGCATACGCAGTCGTCAACGAGGCTGTCATCCTGAACTCCGACCACGACTTCGGGTGCATCGAGGTCGCCACGCGGGGCGCGGTCCGGCAGGAGTACGTGGCGGCCTAGATGAGTGAGTCCGTTTGCCCTGATCGTCGTTGATGCGGCGTGGACGCTGTTAATGGCTGGCGGAGGGTGTTAACCCCGGTGTGTGAAAACTGAACTCAACACCCTCCTGATCACACTGT
>NZ_JBFECU010000041.1:0-1014 GCF_041379855.1 Microbacterium sp. BWT-B31 | reverse complement strand
CTAGATGAGTGAGTCCGTTTGCCCTGATCGTCGTTGATGCGGCGTGGACGCTGTTAATGGCTGGCGGAGGGTGTTAACCCCGGTGTGTGAAAACTGAACTCAACACCCTCCTGATCACACTGTACGTCCATCTCGACGATCGGATCCTGCCCGCGATCGGCTTCTCCCGTGAGCATCGGCCGGGCCGCAAGCCCGCGCTGAACGACGTCGAGCTGCTGTGTCTGCTGGTCGCGCAGCACCTGCTCGGGATCGCGTCGGACCGGAAGTGGATCCGGTATGCCCGGGCGCACTTGCGGGGCATGTTCCCGCACATCCCGAAGCAGTCCGGATGGGGCAAGCGCGTCCGCCAGTCCACAGCTCTGCTGTCGGCGGTGATCACCGAGCTGGCCCGCGACACCCCGACGTTCAGTGAAGTCACTCGCCTGATCGACTCGACCCCACTGCCGTGCGCGGCGTCGCGAGAGACGGTGAAGCGCTCCGACCTTGCCGGGCACGCGGGCTACGGATACTGCGCCAGTCACTCCCGGTTCTTCTGGGGATTCCGGCTCTACCTGCTCTGCACCCCCGACGGGATGCCGATCATCTGGGGACTCGCGAACCCGAAGATCGGCGAACGCGAAGCCGCCCAGGCGATGCTCGATCACGACCGGCACCTGCTCCAGCCCGGACAGGTCATCATCGGCGACAAAGGCTTCGCCGGGAAAGAGTTCGAGACCTTCATCACCGACGAACTCGGAGCCCACCTTGTCCGCCCCGACCGCAAAGACGAGACACCACGATTCGGGACACTCGGCGGCATCCGGCAATGGGTCGAGTCCGTGTTCGACACTCTCAAAGGCCAGCTCACCCTCGAAGAACACGGCGGCAGAACCATCACCGGGGTCTACTCCCGCGTCGCCGCCAGACTCCTCGCCCTCGCCGCCGGCATCTGGCACAACTGGGTCACCGGCGCCCCCGCCAAACGCTCCCTCATCGCCTACGACCACTGAAGACGATCGGACTCACTCATCTAGG